>CAMDXD010000148.1 GCA_945877995.1 Bordetella parapertussis | reverse complement strand
CGGCGGTGGCCTACACCGATCCGGAGGTGGCGTGGGTCGGCCTGACCGAAGACGATGCGAAGAAACAGGGTGTCGCGGTCGAGAAGGGCCTGTTTCCGTGGGCGGCCTCGGGGCGGGCGATCGCCAATGGTCGCGATGAAGGCTTCACCAAGCTGCTGTTCGATGCATCGACCCATCGCATCGTCGGCGGCGGCATCGTCGGCACGCATGCTGGCGACCTGATCGGCGAGGTGGCACTGGCGATCGAGATGGGCTGCGATTCGGTCGACATCGGCAAGACCATCCACCCGCACCCGACACTGGGCGAGTCGATCGGCCTTGCCGCTGAAGCCGCCGAGGGCACCTGCACCGACCTGCCGCCGCCCAGGCGCAGGTGAGACCCGGTCCGGGCCTGCCATGATCTCGCCGTCGTGAACCACCCGGGAAGCCCGCATGTCCGATGCCAGCGGTTGTGAACTCTGCTCGACCCCCGGCGGCGTCGTGCTGTGGTCGAATGAACAGCTGCGAGTGGTTCGCGTCGACGACCCGGACTACCCCGGCTTCCTGCGCGTGATCTGGCAGGGGCATGTGCGCGAAATGAGCGACCTCGACGCAGCGCAGCGGTCGGGCCTGCTCGATGTGGTGTTCGCCGCCGAACGCGCGCTGATCGGCCTGCTGCGTCCGGACAAGGTGAACCTGGCGAGCCTGGGCAACATGACGCCGCACCTGCACTGGCATGTGATCCCGCGCTTCCGTGGCGATCCGCACTTCCCCGATCCGGTCTGGGCCGTGCGCCGCGGTGGCGTTCCGGTCGTGCTGCCGATGCCGGTCGCGGATTACGAGCAGGCCGTCGCGGCCGCGATGGTGCGACAACTGCAGGGGCAGGCGGTCTAGGCGGTCGCTGCTGCTACCGGTGCCGGGCAGGTCCGGCGGACGGGAAAGATCGCGCTGAAGGTGCTGCCCTGCTCGGGCTCGCTGTCGATGTCCAGCCGCGCCTGGTGGTGCGACAGCGCGTACTTCACGATAGCCAGGCCGAGGCCGGTGCCGCCGGTCTCGCGCGAACGGCTGCGGTCTACGCGGTAGAAGCGCTCGGTCAACCTCGGGATGTGTTCCGGAGCGATACCGATGCCAGTGTCGGTGACTGAAAACGCGCCGCCGCCATCCTGCGTCGGCCGCCAGCGGATGGTGATTCGCCCCTTGGCCGGCGTGTAGCGGACCGCGTTGGTGACCAGGTTGAGGAAGGCGCTGCGCAGTTCGCCCTCGGCGCCGGTGAGCCACAGCCCGGCATCGACATCGAGCACGATCTGGTGACGGCCCGCGGACAGGGCGGCGGCCTCCTGGTGCAGTCCCCGCACCATCCTGGGAACGTCGACCGGCTGTTCCGCGGAAGGGCCGCGGGCATTCTCCAGTCGTGACAGCGTCAGCAGGTCCTCGACCAGGTTCTGCATGCGACTGGTCTGCTGCGTCATCAGCTCCATCGCGCGCTTCTGGAAGGCCGGGTCGGGCGCTTCCTGGTCGTTCAGCGTCTCGAGATAGCCGGCGAGTACGGTGATCGGCGTGCGCAGTTCATGCGATACGTTGGCCACCAGGTCGCGCCGCATCGCCTCCAGGCGCTCCCAGCGCGTGATGTCGCGGCTGATCACGAGTTTCTGCTGGTTGCCGTAGGGCACGAGCTGCACGGTCAGCGTGGTCTCGCCGCCGCGGGCCCCGCGCAGCACGAATGGTTCGGCGAAGTTCTGCTCGTCGAGGTATTCGACGAACTGCGGCTGGCGCACGATGTAGGTGAGCTGGCGGCCGAGGTCGCGCCGGGCGTCGATCTCGAAGTAATGCTCCGCGCTCGGGTTGCACCATTCGATCCGGTCGAGCTCGTCGAGGATGATCACCGCCTCGTTCATCGCCGCGGTCGCGCTCTGGAACCGTTCGAGTGTGCTGCGCAGGTCGGCTTCGTTCTGCCGTTGCCTGCGGACCAGCCGTGCAAGGTAGGAAAACACCTCGGCCCAGATGCCGGAGCCGTGCGGCACCGGCGTGCCCGGTGGCTGGTCGAGCCAGCGCAGCAGCGCATCCACGTGCCAGACCTGACGGACATGGAGCAGCAGTAGCCACGCCGCGAGAGCGGCCAGTGCCGTCACCGTGCCGAAGGCGCCCGCGGCGATGGCCGTCAGCACCAGCCACAGGGCAAGCCATCCTGCGGCGCTTCGCCAGTATCCGCGCACCCGGCCTCCTTCCTCGATTGCATCCCGTACGGGGCATGCCGGATTCTACGTTGCGCCGCGCATTGCCGTGCGGATGCGACTACGGCGACGCCGACAAACGGTACCCGCTGCCGCGCACCGTCTGCACGAGATGGTCGTGCCCGGTTGCCTCCAGCGCCTTGCGCAGCCGCCGGATGTGGACGTCGACGGTGCGCTCCTCGACGAACACGTGGTCGCCCCAGACCTGATCGAGCAACTGTACGCGCGAGTGGACCCGCTCGGCATGGGTCATCAGGTAGTGCAGCAGCCGGAATTCCGTCGGGCCGAGCGCCACGGGCAAGTCGCCAGCGCTCACGCGGTGGCTGGCCGGGTCGATCTGCAGGCCGCCGATCTCGACGCGGTCGTCGGTCGCCTCGGGCGCGCGCCGCCGCAGCACCGCCTTGATCCGGGCGTTGAGCTCGCGCGGCGAGAACGGCTTGGTGATGTAGTCGTCGGCGCCCGTTTCCAGCCCGAGCAGCTTGTCATGCTCTTCCGCGCGGGCCGTGAGCATGATGATCGGTACTTCACGGGTGCGCCGGTCGGCCTTCATGCGTTTCGCGAACGCGATGCCGGATTGCCCGGGCAGCATCCAGTCGAGCAGCACGAGGTCGGGCAGGGAGTCGCGCACCAGGTTCAGCGCCTGCTCGGCCGAATCCGCGCGAATCGGCTCGTGGCCGGCCTGGCGGAGGTTGTAGGCGATCAGTTCCTGGATGGCGGGTTCGTCTTCGACGACCAATATCGTGGCGGGCATCGATATTCCTGCAAGGTGCGGCGGTCGGGATTGACCAGCCGATGTTCAAGCATCGCATTGTATGAAGGCAGTGTGACGGTGCGGTGACGGTGCGGCACGGGCCTCCCGTGCGCGTATCATGCGCTCCCGTTCTTCCCCGCAGCAGGTCAGGCGCTCCGATGCACGATCCGTCCGCCCCATCCGTCCCTTCCGCGGCCGTGCCGGTTCCCACCGACATCGTGCTGCACCAGGCTTCGAACCGGCTCGAGGTCACCTTTTCTGACGGCCGCAGCTTTTCGATGCCCACCGAGTTCCTGCGTGTGCATTCGCCGTCGGCTGAGGTGCGCGGTCACGGGCCGGGCGAGGGCACGCTGCAGGTGGGCAAACGGAGCGTGACGATCACCGACATCGATCCGGTGGGAACCTACGCGGTGAAGCTGGTGTTTTCAGACGGCCACGATACTGGCATCTTTTCGTGGGCTTTGTTCTACGATTACGGTTTGAATCAGGACACGATGTGGGCGCGCTACCTGCAGCGCCTGGATACGGCGAAAGGCAGTCGCGACCTGGCGCGTTGAGGCGGTCTCCGCCGCGCTTCATGGCAGAGTGGTCCGGGCAACAGGGTGAAAGGAATGCGATGACTCGCAAGGTCGATTTCGGCTTTGAATCGGTGGCGGAGGAAGAGAAGGCGCGGCGCGTGGCCGGCGTGTTCGACTCGGTCGCCGACCGCTACGACCTGATGAACGACCTGATGTCTGGCGGCATGCACCGGCTCTGGAAGCGTTTCACGATCGACCAGAGCGGCGTCCGGCCGGGCCAGAAGGTGCTGGACATCGCCGGTGGTACCGGCGACCTTGCGCGCGCTTTCCAGGAGCGGGTCGGGCCCGGGGGCACCGTGTTGCTGACCGACATCAATGCGTCGATGCTCGCCCGCGGCCGCGACCGGATGCTGGACGAAGGCCGGGTGATCGAGGTGGTGCGCTGCGACGCCGAGCGGCTGCCGTTCCCCGACTGCACGTTCGACTGCGTCAGCGTCGCTTTCGGCCTGCGCAACATGACCCACAAGGACCGTGCGCTGGCCGAGATGTTCCGCGTGCTGCGCCCAGGCGGCCGGCTGCTCGTGCTCGAGTTCTCGAAGGTCTGGTCGCCGCTGGACCCGCTGTATCGCCTGTACACGATGAAGCTGCTGCCGGCGATGGGCAAGCTGGTCGCCAACGACAGCGCGAGCTACCGCTACCTGGCCGAATCGATCGCGAAACATCCCGACCAGGACACCCTGAAGCAGTTGATGGTCGATGCCGGGTTCGAGCGTGTCGAGTACTTCAACCTCAGCGCCGGGGTGGTCGCGCTGCATCGAGGCTACCGCCTCTAGGCAGGGCGGGCCGCAGACCCGTTCCGGGGGAACCTTTCCTGCCGAACCCTGTCCAAATGACGTTGGTGCATGCAGGACTGGTGTGGAATGTCAGGCGCCGGTAAGATCAGGACTCTTTCGAAGCACCGTTTTCCGTGGAGAATCAATGAACAAGCTGATGACTTGGGTGGTGGCGGGCGTTGTCGGGCTGAGCCTGACGGCAGCCAGTTTCGACGCCGAGGCGCAGAAGCGCCGGTTCGGCGGCGGCAGCAACGTCGGCATGAAGCGCGACGCGGTGCAGCCCCAGAAGCCGGGCGCGCCGGCACAGGCCCAGGGGCAGCAGACGCCCGGAACCCCCGCTGCCGCGCCGGCCGCTGCAGGCGCAGCCGGCAAGTCGATGCCGGGCTGGCTCGGCCCGGTCGCCGGCCTGATGGCCGGGGGCCTGCTCGCCGCCATGTTCTTCGGCGGTGCGTTCAACGGCCTGAGCGGCGGCGACTTCATGATGTTCGCGTTGCTGGCCCTGGCTGCGTTCATGGCATTCCGGTTCATGCGTTCCCGCGCCCAGGCGCCCGCGTCGTACCGGATGAGCAATGGCCAGCAGGTGCCGGCGGACGTGCCCCCGACCGGCGGCGCGCCGCGCATGCCGGTCGCGCCGGCCGTGGCCGAGGGCCGCATCCCGGCCGACTTCGACGTGCAGGGCTTCGTGCGCAACGCCAAGATGACGTTCATCCGGCTGCAGGCGGCGAACGACGCGAAAGACCTGAACGACATCCGCGACTACACGACGCCCCAGGTCTACGCCGCGGTGTCCATGCAGATGCAGGAGCGGGGTGATGTCGCCCAGCGCACCGAGGTCGTGTCGATCGATGCGCAGGTGATGCAGGTCGTGACCGAAGCCGGCAAGATGATCGCCAGTGTTCGTTTCACCGGCCTGGTGCGGGAAGACAATGCCGTGAATCCCGAGCCGGTGGACGAAGTCTGGCATGTCGAGAAAGACCTGTCTGATTCGAATTCCAGCTGGCTGATCGCTGGCATTCAGCAGGTCGAGCAGGACGCGACGCCGGCCTGACCGGCAGCGGTAGTGCGGCCGCGTCGGTGGTAACGATGCAGCGACAACGGGCGGACCAATCCGCCCGTTGTCTTTTGCTGGCATCCTCCGAGGTGTCTCCTCCTGTCCCGATGCCCCCGCGAATACCATGCGCCTGCCTGTCGAACCGGTGATCATCGGCGCACTGAACCACCTGCTGGCCGCGCAGTCCTGGGCCACGGCCAAGCTGGTGCCGTATGCCGGTGACGTGATCCGTCTGGAACTCGGGCAGGCCGTGGTCGAAGTCGCGGTGACCGACGCCGGGTTGCTGGAGCCCGCAGCCGGCCGCGCGTCCACGGTCACCATCGCCGTGCCGCTGGCGACGCTGCCGCGGTTGCTCGCGCGCGACCCGCAGGCACGCCGTGGCGTGACGGTGACCGGCAACGTGGGTCTCGCCGCCGACCTCGAATACCTGTTCGCCAACCTGCATTGGGATGTCGAGGCCGATCTCGGACGGCTGGTCGGCGACATCGCCGCGCACCGGCTCGGTCGCGCCGGACGGGCCGCTGCCGCCCTGCCGGGCGCTGTCGCACGGTCGGTTGCCCGCTCGTCGCGGCAGTTCCTGACCGAAGAGCAGCCGCTCCTCGCCCGGCCGGAGGACGTATCGGCCTTCGTCGACGAGATCGACCACCTGCGCGACGATGCGCAGCGGCTGGAGATACGCATCGCACGCCTGGAGGCTGCGCGCCGCACTCGCGGGCCTGCTGATCGATGATGCGGCTGCTGCGACTTTTCCGCATCCTCCAGATCACCTACCGCTACGGGCTGGACAGCTTCGTGCTGGGCCATGAGCGGTTCCGCGCGCTGCGTCCCCTGCTGCGCCTGAAGCGACGCGGCCATCGCGGCGATGCGCCCCGGGGCGAGCGCCTGCGCCTGGCGCTGGAGGCGCTCGGGCCGATCTTCGTCAAGTTCGGTCAGATGCTGTCCACCCGGCGCGACCTGATCCCGCCGGACATTGCCGACGAACTGGCGAAGCTGCAGGACCAGGTGCCGCCGTTCCCGAGCGCGCAGGTGTTCGAGACGCTGGAGCGCGTGTACGGCAAGCCGGTCGACCAGGTGTTCGCCGCGTTCGATCCGGTGCCGGTGGCCAGTGCCTCGGTCGCGCAGGTGCATTTCGCAATCCTGCCCGACGGCCGCGAGGCGGCGGTGAAGGTGCTGCGCCCCGGCATCGGCCGTATCATCGAGAACGACCTGGGGCTGCTTGATGCCGCGGCGGGCCTGATCGAGACGGTCTGGGCCGATGGCAAGCGGTTGCGTCCGCGCGAAGTGGTGCGCGAGTTCCAGAAGCACCTGCTGGACGAACTCGACCTGATGCGTGAGGCGGCCAGCGCAAGCCAGCTGAGGCGCAACTTCAAGGATTCCGAGCTGCTGAGGGTGCCGGAGGTCTACTGGGACTGGTGCGCCACCGACGTGATGGTGATGGAGCGCATGTACGGTATCCCGATCTCGCACATCGACGAGATCCGCGAGGCCGGCATCGACATCCCGCTGCTCGCGCGTTCTGGGGTCGAGATCTTCTTCGCGCAGGTGTTCCGCGACGGGTTCTTCCACGGCGACATGCATCCGGGGAACATTTTCGTCGCCCCTGACGGTCGCTACATCGCGCTCGACTTCGGGATCGTCGGCACCCTCACCGACGTCGACAAGAACTACCTTGCGCAGAACTTCCTGGCGTTCTTCCGGCGCGACTACAAGCGTGTCGCGATGGCCCACCTCGAGGCCGGCTGGGTGCCGGCCGACACCCGGGTCGACGAATTCGAGAGCGCAATCCGCGCGGTGTGCGAGCCGATCTTCGACAAGCCGCTGAAGGAGATCTCGTTCGGCAAGGTGCTGCTGCGGCTGTTCCAGACCTCGCGCCGGTTCAACGTCGAGATCCAGCCGCAACTGGTGCTGCTGCAGAAGACGCTGCTCAACATCGAGGGGCTCGGGCGCGAGCTCGATCCCGATCTCGACCTGTGGAAGACCGCCCAGCCCTACCTCGAACGCTGGATGAGCGAGCAGATCGGCTGGCGCGCGTTCGTGCGCGGGCTGCAGGAGGAAGCGCCGGCCTGGGCCACGTCGCTGCCGCAGATTCCACGCCAGATCGCGCAGGCGCTCAAGCCTGGCCGCAACGATGCGCTCGCCCTCGAACTGCGCCGGCTGATCCGCCAGCAGCGCCGCCAGACCTTGCTGCTCGGTATCATCGCGACCAGCCTGGTGGCCCTGTTCACCTGGCAGGTGGTCTCCGGCTGGTAAGGGTGTGCCGCTGGCACGCCGGTTGCCTCTGCAGGCCGCAGTGACTTCCATCCTGGCGGGAAACCCATGCTTGTCACGATCGTCATCATCTATCTGCTGGTCACCATCGCCATCGGCCTGTACGCCGCGCGCCGGGTGCACGACTCGAAGGACTTCATGGTGGCTGGCCGCAGCCTGCCGCTGTACATCAGCGTCGCTACCGTGTTCGCCACCTGGTTCGGTGCCGAGACCGTGCTGTCGGTGTCGGCCACTTTCGCACGCGATGGCCTGAACGGTATCCCGGCCGACCCGTTCGGTGCCTCGACCTGCCTGCTGGTGGTCGCGTTCTTCTTCGCGCGCGCGTTCTACCGGATGAACCTCGTCACCATTGGCGACTTCTATCGCAAGCGCTACAACAGGCCGGTGGAGGTGGTGACCAGCCTCGCCATCGGCCTCTCCTACCTGGGCTGGACCTCGGCGCAGCTGACCGCGCTCGGCCTGGTGCTGATGGTGCTCTCCGATGGTGCGATCTCGCTGTCGGCTGGCATCATCATTGGTACCGTGATCGTCGCCGGCTACACCATCTGGGGCGGCATGTGGTCGGTGGCGATGACCGACCTGTTCCAGACCGTGGTGATCCTGGTCGGGCTGCTGGCGGTGGCCTGGCTGCTGGCCGACATGGCCGGTGGTGCCGGGGTCGTCGTGCAGGCCGCGATCGATGCCGACAAGTTCGCGTTCTTGCCGCAGGGCGACTGGAAGGAGTGGCTGCCGTTCATCGCGGCTTTCCTCACCCTCGCGCTCGGATCGATCCCGCAGCAGGACGTTTTCCAGCGGGTCACCTCGGCGAAGGACGAAGACACCGCCGTGCGCGCCGCGCTGATCGGCGCCGGCGCCTACTTCTGCTTCGCGTTCGTGCCGATGTTCATCGCCTATGCGGCGCTGACCATCGACCCGTCGATGGTGCAGCTGTTCGCCTCCGATGATCCTCGGGAAATCCAGCGCATCCTGCCCGACGCGGTGCTGGCACAGACCCCGGTCTGGGCGCAGGCGATGTTCTTCGGCGCGTTGCTGTCGGCGATCCTGTCCACCGCCTCGGGTGCGCTGCTGGCGCCAGCCTCGATCTTCACCGAGAACGTGATCCGTCCGTTCGTGAAGCACATGGGCGACCACCAGTTGCTGCTCACCGTGCGCCTGGTGCTGGTCATCTTCGCGATGGGCGCGCTGCTGTTCGCGCTGAACTCGCGCAGCACCATGTACGAGATGGTGCAGAACGCCTACAAGGTGACGTTGGTCGGCGCGCTGGTGCCGCTGGCCGCGGGCGTGTTCTGGAAGCGCGCCAACGTCGCCGGCGCCATCATGTCCATCGTGCTGGGCCTGTCCTCCTGGGGCGCAATGGAGCTCTGGGGCGGG
>CAMDXD010000147.1 GCA_945877995.1 Bordetella parapertussis | reverse complement strand
TGGGAACTCGGGCATCTCGGCTGGTTCCAGGAGCGCTGGCTGCTGCGGCCGCGGACGGACGGCACGCTCGGGCCATCGCTGCTGCCGGATGCAGACGCGCTCTACGACTCCGCTACCGTCGCGCATGGCCGTCGCTGGGAACTGCCGCTGCCCGGACCCGAGGCGACGCGCCGCTACCTGTCGCAAGTGCTCGAGCGGGCGATGGAACGGCTCGACGGCGCAGCGGGCCCGCCATCGACGTCCGGCATTGGCGACCCCGGTGGCCGCGGTCTCGTGTTCCATGCCACCGTGTGCGCGCAGCATGAGCAGATGCATGCCGAGGCTTTCGACTGCAGCCGGCAGACACTTGGTTATCCGGCGCTCCCGGGGGCTGGCCGCCGTGCGGCCAGCGGGTTGTCGGAGTCAGGGTATCCGGCAGGCACGCGCACGGCCAGTCGCGGTCCTGGCGCCGACGACGCATTCCTTGCCGGTGGCCCGTTCCGGCTCGGCGCTGAACCGGACGCCGGCTTCGCATACGACAACGAAAAGTGGGCGCATCAGGTCGCGGTGGCCCCGTTCGCAATGGCGCGGTACGTGACTGCTGCCACCGAGTTCGCTGCCTTCGTCGACGACGGGGGCTACCGGCATCGGCACTGGTGGAGCGATGCGGGCTGGACCTGGCGTACTGCTGCCGCTGCGCAGGCACCCGTATACTGGCGACCGATGCAGGGACAGCAGGGGTGGGAAATCCGCTGCAACGACGCCTGGCGGCCACTGGCGCCCGGAGAGCCGATGCTGCATGTCAATGTCCATGAAGCCGAGGCCTGGTGCCGGTGGGCCGGGCGCCGCCTGCCGAGCGAGGCAGAATGGGAGTTTGCAGCCTCGGTGGCCAGCGCAGGGACGGGCGCGCCGCAGCGGCGGTATCCTTGGGGTTCGGCGGTGCCCGAACCGGCCAGGGCCAATCTCTGGTTCCCGGATCTCGGTGCCGGCCCAGTGGCCGTCGATGCATTTCCGGCCGGCGACAGCCCGGATGGCTGCCGCCAGCTGACAGGCAATGTCTGGGAATGGACGGCGAGTCCCTTCGACGCGTATCCCGGCTTCACGCCTGACCCGTACCGTGAGTACTCCCAGCCGTGGTTCGGCAGTCACCGGGTGCTGCGGGGCGGCTGCTTCGCGACGGCAGCCTCGCTGATCCGCAATACCTGGCGGAACTTCTTCACCCCAGAACGGCGCGATGTGTACGCCGGTTTTCGCACCTGCGCCCTGGATGCGACGAAATGAAACACCAGACGCTCTGGTACGTACGCCGAGATGGCAAGCTGCTCGGTCCCCACCCGCGGCAGGTGGTGGTCGACTGCCTGCTGCTGGGACGATTCTCATGGGACGATCCGGCCAGCCGGGATGGCCGCTTCTGGCAGCCCCTGAAGATGCACCCTGAAATCCTGTCTGCGATCGAGCCGCCGTCGCGCATTCGTGCGCCAGCGCTGGGTGATGACCTTCTGGTCAGCTGGCACAGCGAACGTCTCGCGGCGGCACGGCGCTGGGCCGACGACCGTACGGGCATGGATCGGCGTACCGGAGAGGAAGCCAGGACCGCCGCTCAGCTGAAGGCGGCCGGCGGGAGCCGGTCCTCCGACGAGCGCCGGTCGTCCGACGAGCGCCGGTCGTCCGACGAGCGCCGTCGGAAGCGCGAGCTGCTCCAGGTGGTGCTCTGGCGCCGGCTGCGGCGCAAACTCACGCAAGCCTACGAGCGGTCTGGCACACCATTGTCATGGGCAATCCTCGCCGGCATCCTCTTGCTGGCTTTCGTGGGCGCCGCGGTGCTGCAGCGGGCGCCGGGCGCCATCGAGGTGTCGGTTGCCGCGCGCGCTGCGAACTGCGGTGCACCCGCGGCACCGGGCGCCAACTGGGCCGGATGCGAGCGTGGCGGTGCCGCGCTTGCCGGCGCACAACTGCAGTCTGCACGATTGTCCGGGTCGCGCTTGCCCGGTGCCGACCTGCGGCGCGCCGACCTCGCCTATGCCGACCTGTCCGGTGCCCAGATGTCCGGCGCGTGGTTGGCCCAGGCCCGGCTTTTCGGCGCCAACCTCACGGGGGTGGATCTCGGGGTAGCCTCTCTCGACGGAGCGGATCTTCGCTACGCCGACCTGCGCAACGCCCGCATAGACGGTGCGCGTTTCGACAAGACACTGCTCGGCAATGCGATCTGGATCGACGGCCGCCGTTGTGCGCCGACTTCGGTGGGGCGCTGCAACTGACGTTGCCGGCCCCGCGAGGGCGGACGGCTTGCGCGAGTGCTGCCTACTGCGGGCGAGGCGCCGAACTTCCGGTGCCAAGCAGCGCCGAGACGCGGAGGAACACCTTGCGCAAGCCGCGCCACAACCGCGGCAACAGCCACAGCATGATCCCCACGAAAACGAGCAGCAGTGCCAGGAACACGGCCGGATGGAAGAGGGCCACCCACAGCCCGCCGATCACCAGCGCGTCCTCGGTAGTCGATGCCGCCACGTTGCTGAAGGGTTCGGGCGAGGTGTTGATCAAGGCACGGCTCGCAGCCTTGGTGAAGTGGGCCCCTGAGGCGAGCGCGCCGCCGGACAATGCCGCTGCCAGCGTGACAGCGGCATCCTGCTGGCCGAGGGTGGCCGCCGCCAGCAGGGCACCGGCCGGGATGCGGATGAAGGTATGGACCGCGTCCCACAGCGAATCGAGGCCGGGTACCTTGTCTGCGGCGAACTCGAGCATGCACAGCAGACCGCTGACCGCGATCACCAGCGGATTGCCTAGCCACTGCAGCCCGCCAGGCAGGTCGACGTATCCGAAGCGGCCGAGCGCCCCCGCGAAGAACAGCACTGCGTACAGGCGGATACCGCTCGCCCAGGCGAGGCCCGAGGCAAGCGCGAGGGTTTCGATCAGCTCGGGAGATCCCATGGCGGACACCGGTCAGAATACGTGCCTGTGCAGGTTAGCATCATGCAGGATGGTCGAGGCGAGTTCCTCGATGGACTTGGTCGTCGCATCCAGGAACCGGATGCCCGCCTGGCGCATCAGGATCTCGGCCTCGCGGATCTCGTAGGCGCAGTTGTCCAGCGAAGCGTAGTGGCTGTCCGGCTTGCGCTCGGTGCGGATGCGGTGCAGCCGCTGGGGCGTTATCGTCAGGCCGTACAGGCGATTGCGAAAGCCGTGCAGGCTCTCCGGGAGGCCGGCCCCGCGTGCGAAATCCTCGGGTATCAACGGATAGTTCGCGGCGCGCACACCGTACTGGAGCGCAAGATAAAGGCAGGTCGGCGTTTTGCCGGAGCGCGAAACGCCGACCAGGATGATGTCCGCATCCTTGAAGTCGCGCGTCGAACTGCCGTCGTCGTGCATCAGGGAATAGTTCACGGCCTCGATCCGACGGGTATAGCTGACCACGTCCTCGACGCTGTGCGTGCCGCCGACGCGGTGGCTTGACTTGGTGCCCAGTTCGGCCTCGAGTGGCGCGATGAAGGTCTCGAAACAGTTGATCACCATCGCGTCGGTGGATGCGCGCAGGGCGCCGGCCAGTTCGTCGCGCACCAGCGTGCTGAACACGATCGGTCGTGCGCCGTCACGCGCGCCGGCCTCGTTGATCTGCCGGGCGAGGTGGCGCGTCTTCTCGATGGTGTCGATGAACGGCACCGTCACCTCGGAGAAACCGACTTTGTCGAACTGGGTGAGCAGGCTGTGGCCCAGGGCCTCGACCGTGATGCCGGTGCGGTCGGACACGAAAAACGCGGTTCGGCGTGAGATCATCAATGTGGCTTCCGTAAGTGATCGGCTACCATACGACTTCGGTGTTCCCGGCACAATCGTCGCTGGGCGTCAGTTCATCCGGGAACAGGGAGTGGCCATGGACAAGTACGTTGTCGACTTCGCGCATCTGCGCATGTCCGACGTGGGGCAGGTCGGGGGCAAGAACGCGTCGCTCGGCGAGATGATCAGCGGCCTCTCCCACCTTGGTGTGCGCGTGCCCGAGGGATTTGCCACGACCGCCGATGCGTACCGCGAGTTTCTCACCCACGGGGGACTGGCCGCACGTATCGTCGAACGGATGAAGGGCCTCGACGTCGACGACACCAACGCGCTCGCCGCGGCGGGGGCTGAGATCCGCGGCTGGATCACCGCGGCGCCGCTGCCGCCGGCCCTGCGTGCCGCGGTCGTGGACTCGTACGAGAAGATGATCGCGGCCGCGGGCCCGAACGCGTCGGTCGCGGTGCGCTCGTCCGCCACCGCCGAGGACCTGCCCGACGCGTCGTTCGCCGGCCAGCAGGAAACGTTCCTCAACATCCACGGTGCCGACAGCGTGATCGACGCGATGCGCCAGGTGTTCGCTTCGCTCTACAACGACCGGGCGATTGCCTACCGCGTGCACAAGGGGTTCGAACATTCCGAGGTCGCGCTGTCGGTGGGTATCCAGCGCATGGTGCGTTCCGACACCGGCGCGGCGGGCGTGATGTTCACGCTCGACACCGAATCCGGTTTCGACAAGGTCGTGTTCATCACCTCGTCGTACGGGCTGGGCGAGGCCGTGGTGCAGGGTGCGGTAAACCCGGACGAGTTCTATGTGTACAAGCCGTCGCTCGCGGCGGGCAAGGTGTCGATCATCCGGCGTTCGCTGGGTGGCAAGGCGATCAAGATGGTGTTCACCGATTCGCGCGAACCCGGCAGGTCGGTGAAGACAGTCGACGTGCGCGAGGGCGAGCGCCGACGCTTCTCGATCACCGATTCCGAAATAGAACAGCTGGCGCGCGACGCGATGAAGATCGAGGCGCACTATGGCCGTCCGATGGATATCGAGTGGGCGCGCGACGGTGAGGATGGCAAGCTCTACATCCTGCAGGCCCGCCCGGAAACGGTGAAGGCCAATGCCGAGGTAGACACGCTGCGCCGCTACCGCCTGAAACAGAAGTCCGAACTGCTGACCTCGGGCCGCGCGATCGGCCAGAAGGTCGGCAGCGGCCCGGTTCGGCTGATCGCCTCGGCGAAGGAAATGGACAAGGTGCAGCCAGGCGACGTGCTGGTGACCGACATGACCGATCCCGACTGGGAACCCGTGATGAAGCGCGCGTCGGCGATCGTCACCAACCGCGGCGGGCGTACCTGCCATGCGGCGATCATCGCGCGCGAGCTGGGCATCCCGGCGGTGGTCGGCTGTGGCGATGCGACCACGGTGCTTCACAATGGCGACCTGGTGACCGTCTCGTGCACCGAGGGGGATACCGGTAATGTGTACCGTGGCATCCTCGAGACCGCGATCAGCGACGTGCCGCTCGATCGCATGCCAGAGCCGCCGGTCAAGATCAGCATGAACGTCGGCAACCCGGAGATGGCCTTCGAGTTCCAGCGCCTACCCAATGCCGGGGTCGGCCTCGCACGCCTCGAGTTCATCGTCGCGCGCATGATCGGCATCCACCCGAAGGCCTGTCTCGACTATCCGAACCTGCCGTCCGATCTCAAGCGCGCAGTCGAGGAGCGCTCGGCCGGCTACGCCAGTCCGCAAGCGTTTTATGTCGAGAAGATGGCCGAAGGCGTCGGTACGCTCGGCGCCGCGTTCTTCCCGAAGCCTGTGATCGTCCGCCTGTCCGATTTCAAGTCCAACGAATACTCCGGGCTGATCGGCGGTCCGAACTATGAGCCGCATGAAGAGAACCCGATGCTCGGCTTCCGTGGCGCCTCGCGCTACGTCGCGCCCGGTTTCCGCGACTGCTTCGAGCTCGAATGTCGTGCGATGCGCAAGGTGCGCAACGAGATGGGCCTGACCAACGTAGAGATCATGATTCCGTTCATCCGGACGCTGGACGAGTGCCGGAAGGTCATCGCGCTGCTTGCAGAGAACGGCCTCGAGCGGGGCAAGGATGGCCTGCGGCTGATCATGATGTGCGAGATACCGTCCAACGCGCTGCTCGCCGACGAGTTCCTGGCGTATTTCGACGGCTTCTCGATCGGATCGAACGACATGACGCAGCTGACCCTGGCGATCGACCGCGATTCCGGCGGTGCGATCTCGGAGTCCTTCGACGAGCGCGACCCGGCGGTGAAGAAGATGCTGTCCATGGCGATCAAGGCCTGTCGCAAGCAGGGCAAGTACGTCGGCATCTGCGGGCAGGGTCCTTCCGACCATCCCGACCTCGCGCGCTGGCTGATGGAAGAGGGCATCGGCAGCCTGTCGCTGAATCCGGATACGGTAGTGGACACCTGGCTGTATCTTGCGCAGGAGGCAGCCAGGGCCGCGAAGTCCTGATTGCAGCGGGTTCAGGCTTGGCTGGATGCCTGCAGGGTCACGGGCGCCCGGTCACGAGCGCCACTTGCCGGTCAGCCCGTCGATGGCGTCCAGCCCCTTGGTAACCACGATGCCCAGCGCGGCCAGCACCACCAGCACGGCAAACACAGTCTCGGTCTCCAGGACCTGTCCGGCAAGGTAGAGGCGGGCGCCGAGGCCCAGCTTGCCGACCACCATCTCCGCGGCCACCACCAGGATGATCGACACGCCCAGGCCGAGGCGGGCGCCGGCGAACACCGACGGGATGGCTGCCGGGAGCAGCACATGGCGGACGATCTGTCGCTCCGAGGCGCCGAGGTCGCGCGCGGTGACCACCAGCCCCTGGTCGCACTGGCGCACCCCGAGCAGCGTGTTGATGATGACCGGGAAGAGGGCGCCCAGCGCGCTGATGGTCAGCATGAACGGCCCGCCGGTGCCGAGCCAGATGATCAACAGCGGGATCAGCGTGATCTTGGGCAGTGGGTAGAGCGCGGCGATGAACACGTCGGCGATCGACTGCAGCCTGCGCGACACCGACATCGCGAGCCCCAGCGCCACGCCGAAAACCAGCCCGATCGCGAAGCCGCCGAAGATGCGGTAGAGCGTGACCGCCAGATCGGTGAACGCTTGCTTGTGCAGGAAGAGGTCGACCAGCGCGACGGCAATCTGGCTCGGCCGAGGGAGGTACAGCGACGAGACCTCGAACACACGGCACAGGGCTTCCCAGGCCAGCAGCACGACGGCCACCGCGATCCAGCCGGTCAGCCGGTCGGCGGGCACGGCGCCGGTGCGTACAGGGCGCAGGTCGGTGACATCCCCCTCGGAGGCACGGCTCTGCATCATCCGGTCTCTGATTCGCCATGCATCGAGCGCAGCACCTCGGATTTGAGAAGCCCGTAGATACGCTCGAAGTAGCCGGCGTAGCGGGGGTCATGAGTGCTCGCGACCGATCGCGGCTTCGGCAGGTCGATGCGGACTTCCGCCGCCACGCGCCCCGGCCGGGCGGTCAGAACGTATACGGTGTCGGCCAGCAGCACGGCTTCCTCGATCGAATGGGTGATCAGCAGAACCGTCTTTCCGGTGCGTTCGACCATCGCCGCCAGCTGCTCCTGGAGTACCAGCCGGGTCTGCGCGTCGAGGGCGCCGAACGGCTCGTCGAGCAGGAGGACGTCGGGATCCATCACCAGTGCCCGGGCCATGCCGACCCGCTGGCGCATCCCGCCGGAGAGCTGGCTTGGATACTTGCGCTCGAAGCCGGCCAGGTCGACCAGCCGCAGGGCTTCCTGCGCGCGCGCACGGCGTTCGGTGGGCGGCATGCCGGCCATCTCGAGTCCGAACGCCACGTTGTCTTCGACCGTGCGCCAGGGAAACAGGTTGAACGACTGCCAGACGGTCGCCATCCGCGGCGGACGTGTCATTGGTTGTCCGTCGGGGCCGACGAACGACAATGTGCCCCGGCTCGCCTGCATGAAGCCGCGGGTGATCTGCAGCATCGTGCTCTTGCCACAGCCGCTCGGCCCGATGATCGCGGTGACCTCGCCGGCCGCGAACGTGCAGTGGAGGTCGTCCAGGGCAAGAACGGTCGAGCCTCCCGCTTCGTACACCAGGCTGATGCCGTGCAGCCGGATCTCCGGATGCACGGCACCGATGGTCGCGCCCCTGGTCCAGCTCCCGGCCTGCGTCGCGTTCACGGATCAGGCCGTAAGCGGGTTCTTTTCCTTCAGGCGGTTGTAGGCTTCCTGCGCTGCGCTCAGCTCGAACACCTGTTCGCGCGTGATCTTGCCGCTGAACAGCTTCATCGTGTCGCGCCAGAAATCTGCCTGGTACATCGCGGAGTCGACGTTCGGCAGTCCGTTCTCGGTGAACCAGGTCCAGCGCGGTGCGGCGGCGGAGACCAGGGCTTCAGGGACCTTGGTGGCTTCCGAGATCGTCCGGATCACGGCCGGGTCTTTTGCCAATGCGGCCTCGTTGAAGATGCGCGCCGCATGCAGGTGGACCATCGAGAAGCGCACCGCGAGCGAACGGTCCTTGCCGAGCAGCTTCGCCGGCGCCGCGAAGCACGCGAGCTGGGTGCCCGGCTGGATGTCGGAGCCGGGGAAGGCGATCTTCCCGGTGTTGTTCTTTTCGGCGAGGAAGGCCAGCGGGACCGGGATGTTCGCTGCGTCGACCTGGCCGGCGCCGAGCGCGCGCACCAGGTCGGGATAGGCAAGGCCGGTGACCCAGTTCACGTCCGTCAGCGGATTGAGGCCTGCCTTCTGGACGCCCCGCCCGAGCAGGAACTGGTCGATGCCGCCCGGCGCCTGCAGCCCGAGGCGCTGTCCCTTGAGCATCGACATCCGCTCCGGGCTGGTCAGGCCGGCGGCATGGAGCTTGTTGTTGACGACGATGGTCATCGAGCCGGAGCCGGGCCGTTCCGAACCCCGATCGAGCATGAACTTGAACGGCGCGCCGCGGGCGATAGCGTTGAAGATGCCGGCGTTGCAGGTCGCGACGGTGAAGTCGAGTTCCCCGGCAACCAGGGCGGGCACGGCCAGTGCCCCGTCGGTGAAGTAACGGTACTCGGCTTCGATGTTCATCCGGTCCCAGAAGCCGCGTGCCTGCGCGATGAACAACGGCCCGGAAGAGATCAGCGGTACCACGCCGATGCGGATCTTCGCGCGTGGCGACTGTGCCAGCACGTTCACGAACGGCGCGCCGGCCAGCATCGGTGCCGCGGCAGCTGCGGCGGCAGCCTTGATCAGCCTGCGGCGGACTCCGGGTTGCTGGGCGGGTTT
>CAMDXD010000146.1 GCA_945877995.1 Bordetella parapertussis | reverse complement strand
AGTTCCCGACGCTGTAGAGGATCGGCTTGCCCTTGTAGATCTCCATTCCCCAGTTGAGGTGCGGTCCGTGCCCGAAGAACACGTCGGCGCCCTCGTCAATGCAGCGGTGCGCGAACGCCACCAGGAAATCCGGCGGAACCGAGCGGCTGCGTCCGCGCTCATGGGTGTGCACCGTCATCACGACCCAGGGCGCCTGTCGCCGGGCATCGCGGATCCAGCGGCAGATGTCCTTGACGTCCTCCTCGACCGGCGCGGTGGTCATGTCGAAGGCGTCACCTGCGACGAAGCGGTGGCCGAGGAAGAACAGCTCGTGCTCGCTGTCCGGTCCGATCGGGTTGGCTGCATCGTTTGGCTGCGGCGCCGGTCCATAGGAGAACGGCACTGATCCCCCGGGGTTCGGCGCCCGCCTGCGGATGTCCGGACCCCACTGAGAGATGCCCTGGCGAAGGTGCTCCAGGTAGGCCTGCGGGGCGCTGTAGGTGGCGTAGTGGCGCAGGTAGCTGATGCCCGGGCGCCCGGGAATGGCCGGGCCCGACGGGCCCGCGCGACCATGCCAGAGGAACGAGGTGGCGCAGGACAGCATCGCCACCCGCCCGCGCGGGGTGTCGACGTAACAGGGCATGCGAGCTTCGTCGAGGTTGCGGCCTGCGCCGCAGTGGGGCAGCGCGTACCGGTCCAGGTTGGCCATCGTCGAGAGCATGCCGCCCTCGCCATAGTCGAACGCGTGGTTGTTTGCGAAGGCCACCGCGTCGACGCCGAACCACTTCAGGTCCTCCAGGTAGCGGGGATGCGCGCAGGTCGGCGTCCATTCGGTCTCGGCCTGCGGAGTGCCCTCGGCATGGCCGTGGTAGGTCATCTCCAGGTTCGTGAGAGAGACGTCGGCGTCGAGTTGGATCTGGCGCACCGCGAGGAACTCGGGTTCGTTGAACGCGCGCAGGCCCTGGGTGAGCATCGCATCGCCGCTCAGCGCCATGCTGATGTCACCGTCTTCGGCCAGGTAGGGCATGTCCGGGTACTCCTTGATCGAGTGGGTATCGCAGTGGCGTCGTGGTCAGTGCATGCCGAGCAGGCGCAGCACGGGTTCCACGGAGGGCGCCTCTTCGATCGAGAGCAGCGCGTCCATCACCTGGCGGGCCCGGCCCGTGGACAGTGCCGTGCAGGCATTGGAATGGAACTTCCTCTCGATCTCGGATTCGGCCACCGGTTCGTCGGGCATGATGTGGTTGCGGTGCCTGGCCTGGGTGCCGTCGCGGAAGCGGACGATGACTTCACCCGACCGGTACTTGGGGAACCCGGCCGCCGGGTCGATCTCGTAGCCAAGCTTCCCGGCCAGTTCCAGCACGCCCGGGTCCTTCAGCCGGGCCGGTTCGAGGTCCGACAGGCCGAACGAACCGTGCAGCAGGCTGCAGGCCACCGTGTAAGGAAGGCTGAACTGCGCCGCATAGCTGTCGTGGGGCGCGCGCTTCACCGACAGCGGCTCGCAGACCATGTTCACGCCCTGCGCTGCGATCAGTGCCGTGATCGATTCCACGTCCGCCGGCGACACCGGCCGCTCGCGCGCGATCTCGATCGCGGCATTCATGAAGGCATGGGCCTGGTGGCATGCGGGGAACAGCTTGATGCTGCTGCGGGCGAACTCCCAGTCCCGGCCCAGGCCGTCGGAGAGGATCGACAGTTCCGCATTGCGGGCGTACTCCCC
Source organism: Bordetella parapertussis (assembly GCA_945877995.1). Lineage (GTDB taxonomy): Bacteria > Pseudomonadota > Gammaproteobacteria > Burkholderiales > CAIKXV01 > CAIKXV01. The sequence continues at coordinate 7,332 of CAMDXD010000146.1, read as the reverse complement.
GAGGTATAGCGTGTAGAGGCCGAAGCGTCCTTCGTAGGATTCACGGGGACCGAGGTAGCCCTGCCTGGCCATGGCCGTCGCCGTGACCGCGGAGGCGGCGGCCCATCCGGGATGCATGCGCTTGGTCCACGTGCCGTCGAGCATGGGCTGCACGGTGCCGCAGGCAGTGCTGAGGGCGATCCCCTGGGCGAGCACCGCCTGCTCCGGGGTCATGTGCCAGAGGCGGCTTGCGATGAGTGAGCAACCGAACACGGCCGCGACGCCGGTGGGATGGAAGCCGGCCTGCTGGAACCCGCCCTTGCCCGCGGCCGCGATCCTCGCGCTCGCTTCCATGCCCACGATCAGCGCGCACAGCGTGTCGCGTCCGCTGGCGCCGGCATGGGCGCCGATGCCCAGGGCCGCCGGCACCGCGCTGGCCGTGAGGTGCATCGACCCGGGCAGGTACGTGTCGTCGTAGTCGAGGCCGTGGACCAGGCTCCCGTTCATCAGGAGGGCGTCGCGCAGGCCGAGCGAGGTGCGCATTCCGATGACCGTCGAGGAGCCGGTGCCGAGGCTGGAAAGCGCCAGCAGTTCCCGCTGTGCGAACTCGTAGCGGGAGGCAGCCAGCGCTATGCCGACTGCATCCAGCATCAGGTACCTGGCGCGTCGGACGATCTCCGGCGGCATCTCGTCCAGCGACGCAGCGCCGGCGAAGGCCGCCAGCCGTTCGGAGATCGCGGTGCCTGGTGCAGGGCTTGGATCCATCGGGTTGCTCCTGTCGATCCGCTATTCGGACTTGACGTTCGCGGCCTTCACGACCGAAGTCCATTTCGCGAAGTCCTTGCGCACGAACTCTGCGAAGGATTCCGGGCCCAGCGGCGTCGCGTCTGCGCCGAGGGACTCCAGTCGTGCCGCCAGCGCAGGCGTGCGCATCAGGACCTCGACGTCTGAACTGATCCTCGAAACCGGCTCGCGGGGCGTCCCCGCGGGTGCGAACAGGCCGTACCAGGTCGAGACTTCGTAGCCCGGGACCCCACCTTCCTCGATCGTCGGGATCGAAGGCATCATCCGAGAGCGTGCGGCACTCGTCACGCCGAGCAGCCGCAGCTTGCCGACCTTGACGTATGGCTCGGCGGTGGTGATGTCCGGGAAAAGCACGGAGATCTGTCCGCTCACCAGGTCCCCCATCGCGGGTCCGCCGCCCTTGTACGGCACGTGCACCATGCCGATCTTCCCGAGCAGGTTGAGCAGTTCCCCGGACAGGTGCCCGCCGGACCCGTTGCCGGGTGAGCCGAACAGCAGCTCGCCCGGGCGCTTGCGGGCGAGCGCGATGAACTGCGCGACGTCCTTCGCCGGGACCGACGGATGCACGACCATCACGAACGGGCCCGATGCCACCATCGCGACGGGCAGGAAGTCCTTCAGTATGTCGTACGGCAGCTTGGGGACGATGCTGGCCTTGATCGTCATCGACCCTGCCGAGCCGATCAACAGCGTGTATCCGTCCGGCGCGGCCCGCGACACGAGGGCCACCCCGATCGTCGCCGCGCCGCCCGGCCTGTTGTCCACGATGACCTGGCGTGACCAGCGGTCGGTCAGGCCATGCGCCAGGATCCTGGCCAGCAGGTCGTTGGGGCCACCCGGCGGGTAGGGGACGACGATGCGGACCACCCGGTTCGGGAAATCCTGGGCCAGGATTGCCGGGCAATGGAGGGCACAGGCCAGCGCGAGCACTGCCGCCGCAAGCATTCTCGTCATGGCGATTTCCGATCCTGGGATGTCATGAGTCAGGCGTAACCTTGGCCAGGCGGGCTGCCTCTCCCCAGCGCCGGACATCGGCGTGGAAGCGCTTGAGGAACTGCGCCGGGGGCTCGCCGAGCGGTTCCGACCCGGTGGAGATGAAGTAGTCGCGCAGCTTCGGTCCCTGGAGTGCGTCGCGCATGGCCACGTAGACGCGCGCCAGCACGTCGTCCGGCACCTTCGCCGGTGCGAACCAGGCATGCCAGCCGGTGTCCATCTGGTAACCGGGCAGCCCGGACTCGGCGATGGTCGGGACGTCCGGCAGCGCGTCGAAGCGCTGCGCGCCGCTGTAGCCTATCGCCCGCAATCGCGCGGCCTTGATGAACTGCACTGCGCTCGAGGGCGAAAGGAACGCGACCTGCACTTCCCCGCTGAGCAGTGCGTTCATCGCCGGGCCGGCGCCCCGGTACGGTACGTGCAGCATCCTCGCATCCGCCTGCACGTTGAACAGTTCGGCGAGCACGTGCAGGTTGTTCCCCGACCCGGGTGAGCCGTAGGCGAGCGGCTTTGCACGCGAGGTCGCGATCAGCTCCGCTGCATTGCGCGCAGGCACCGACGGGTGGATCGTGAGCAGGGCGCCTAGCCCGATCGCGACGCCCGTCACCGGCCTGAGGTCGCGCGTGATGTCGAAGCCCAGCTTCGTGTTGACCGCGGCGGCGATCAGCAGGCTGATGGAATTGTGCAGCAGCGTGTATCCGTCGGGAACCGCCTTGACCACGGCCGCGGTGGCCACGATCCCGTTTGCACCCGGCCGGTTCTCGACCAGGACGGGCTGGCCGGTCGTGGCTTCCACGCCCCTGGCCATCGCGCGGGCGTATGCGTCCTGGTTGCCACCTGGCGGATAGCCGACCAGCAGCGTGGTCGGCCTGGAAGGCCAGCCCTGCGCGAGCGCACCCGTGGCCGGCAGCAGCGCAACCAGGATCGCGAGGTGGCACGGCAGGTTCATGCCGGCCGGCTCCCGGTGCTGATGTCGCCGGTGCGAAGGCCATCCGACAAGGCTTCGATCGACGGCGCAGCACGCAACTGCATGATCGAGGCCAGCAGGCCCTCGCACGCGGCGACCGTCTTCACGCTGGCGGCAAGCTTGCGGAACCTCGCGAGCATCTCGCCGAGGGTACAGGGATCCGCGGGCGTCCCGTGAGGATCGAGCACTTCCGCGTGGAACACCTGGCCCGAATCGAGCACGACGTCGACCCTGGAGCCGACATGGTCGGGGTACTGCGCGTTGATCTCCGCGTCTTCCAGCAGCTCGACCTTCTGCATCAGCGAGCGCACAGCCGGGTTGCCGATGTTCTGCGCTTCGAAGGTGAGCGGATCCTGCGCGTCGCTGGCGAGCGCCGCGCCGGCACAGAACGGCAGGCTGTACTGCGCCGCCATGGGCTCGCGCGGATCCGGATCGCCGTTCTGCGTGATGATCCGGGCGCTGGTCCGCATCACGATGCGTGCGATGCGTGCGCTGTCGAAGCCCGGCTGGCGCCGTGCTTCCTCGAGTGCCTGAACCGCAGAGTGCAGCAGCGAGCAGCAAGGCCACAGTTTCACATGCACATGGGTGATCGCGAACGCGGTGCCAAGGTCCTCGTCAAGTTCGCGTGGTCGCGCGGTCTCCCCTTCGAAGGCGGGGATCAGCCCGAACTTGCCGTCGATCGCCAGCTGCGGCCCCGTGAAGCCGCGCGCAGCGAGCTCGCAGGCGCGCACGCCAGCCTGCGAGGCCAGTCCCGGATGCATGCGCTTGATCATCCCGCCGCTGCCCTGCGTGAACGCCTTGAGCCCGCCGGCGCTCGAGCCGGCGATGCCGATCGCCGAGTTCATGCGCGAGGCATCGAAGCCCATCACGGTGCCTGCGGCGATGGTGGCTGCCACCGGCCCGGCGACCGACGTGGTGTGGAAACCGCGCGCGTTGTGGCTGGTGTTCAGGGCGCGGGCGACCCGCCACATCGCCTCGTAGCCGGCGACGAGGGACAGCAGGAAGCGCCCGCCCGAACAGCCGTGCGTCTCGGCTGCCGCCAGTGCGGCCGGGAAGACGACGGCGCCCGGATGCGACAGCGCCCCGAGCAGCACGTCGTCGAGCTCGAACGCGTGGGTGGACGTTCCATTCGCAAGCGCCGCAGGCACCGGGGCAACGGGCACAGGATTTCCGTACAGCGTTGCACGCCCATGGGATCCTTCCGACAGCACGAGGTCGGCGGCGATGCGACTCCAGGGTTGCCGCGCGCCATAGAGGCCGCATGCAACGTTGTCGAGCGTCGCCATCACCGCGTACCCGGAAAGCGCGTCCGTCAAGTCGGACTCGCGCAGGCCGCACAGGTAATCGACGAGGCGCGCGCCTGGCGTGCTCATGGCCGAGCCTGCAACGGCTGCACGACGTGCATCGGGTTCATGCGGTCCTCCTCATTCTCGAGCGCAGGGCCGTGGTCGCCTCTGCGTCGACGCTGCACGCGGCCGGGTCGATCACCACACCGTACAGGTCGCTTGCCCCGCCCAGGGTGACCAGCTGGTTCCGGTAGTCCGTGCAGACCTTCGCCGGGTCGCGGTCCAGGGGGTGGCCATGGCCTCCCGAGCCGGGCGTATCCACCTGGAGCAGGTCGCCCTTCTTCGCTATCGTGATGCCCTTCGGATTGATGTCCTTGCCATTGAGCCGGATGCGGGTGCAGGCACCTTCGAGGCCGCCTTCGAGGCCCAAGGCCGGATTCCGGGTCCGGTCGGCACGCACCGAGATGGTCAGCGGTTCCTCCGAGACCGATTCGAGCTCGTAGCGCTGGCCGAAGCCGCCCCGGAAGCGGCCCGCCCCGCCGGATTCCGGGATGAGCTCCTTCCTGCAGACGCGGATCGCATGGGTGCTGCTCTCGAGGATCTCCACCGGAGTTACCCAGCAGTTGGTCGGAAAGGCGATGCAGGAGATGCCGTCCTGCGTCGGCCGGGCGCCCATGCTGCCCATGCAGAACACCGTCTGCGTGAACGCTCTGCCATCGTCGCGGGTGCCGCGCAGCACGACGATCGGACGTGGTGCCCCGCATTCCGCCAGCACGCGCTCCGGGGCGAGCTGTGCCATCACGCCGTAGACGGCCGGGACAACGAAATGTCCCGTCGTGCTTCGGGCGCCGGTGGCGGCCGGAAACCGGGGGTTCAGGATGCAGCCCTCTGGCGCGGTGACGGTGATCGGCCTGAACGTGCCCTCGTTGTTCGGCACGGTCGGTGTCAGCACTGACTTTACGGCGTAGACGGCGAAGGAGTGGGTGTAGCAGAGAGGCACGTTGATGCCGCTCGGCTGCTGCGCAGAGGTACCGGAGAAATCGAGCTCCATCGTGTCGCCCTTGACGCGCAGGGTCAGCGCGATCGTGAGCTCCTCGTCCATCCCGTCCGTGGTCAGCCGATGGTGGTACTCACCGTCCGGAAGTGCCCGGATCTGCTCGCGCATCGCACGCTCGGCACGGAACTGGATCTCGGCGGCCAGGTCCGCGAGGTCCTCCAACCCGAACTCGTGCATGAACTCGAGCAGCCTGCGCCGTGCGACCTCCCCGGCGGCAACCATCGCATGCAGGTCGCCCAGCACTTCGTCCGGCACCCGTACATTGTTCCGGATGAACTCGATCACCTGCTCGCATGGCTCCCCGGCGCGATACAGGTGGATGATGGGTATGCGCAGGCCTTCCTCGTAGATCTCCCTGCAGGTTGCCGAGAGCGTCTTGCCACCGATGTCCGGCGCATGCGCGACCAGGAACGTGAAGCCGACCAGCCGCTCGCCCCGGTAGATCGGCATCGCCATGCTGATGTCCGGAAGGTGCCCGCTTCCCATCCACGGATCGTTCGTGATCAGGACGTCGCCCGGCTTCCAGCTGTCGGCCGGATACCGCCGCAGGAAATGCTTCATCGTCAGCGGCATCGTGCCGGTGAAGGCCGGCATCGACATCGCCGCCTGTGACAGGGAGCAGCCTGCTGTGTCGAACAGCGCGCAGCTGAGGTCCTTCGACTCGCGCACCACGGTCGAGAACGACGTACGGACCAGCGTCGTGGCTGCTTCGTCGGCGATGGACGTGAGCCGGCTCCACATGATCTCGAGGCTGCCTGCGTCGAATTCGATGGCCATGGTGCTACTCCCGGTGGCTGGACATGATCAGGTTCCCGAACGGGTCGACGATGCAGCGCTGCCCCGGCGGGACGACCACGGTGCACTCGGGTTCTTCGACGATCGCCGGCCCGTCGATCGCCTCGCCCCCGGCGAGCAGGCCCCGTGCATGCACACCCACGGCTGCGAACCCGATCCCGGGGAACCAGACCTGTCGCTCGCCCTTGCGTGCCTGGCCGCCTGGCCGTGCGGGCAGCGGCGGGCAGATGTCGACCTTGCGCGCGTAACCCGAGAGCGCGACGCGGCAGTTGATGATCTCGATGGGCAGGTCTCCGGGAATGCGGCCGTAGAGACGCACGTACTCCGCTTCGAATGCGGCGCGGATGTCGGCGGCGCAGCCCTCGCCCGGCGCCTGCTGCAGCCGGACCTCGACTTCGAAGCCCTGCCCGACATAGCGCATCTCGACGCGCCGTTCGATTGAATACCGTTGCAGGGACAGGCGGTTGAGCGAACGCCGGCCGTCTTCCTCGAGCGCGTCGAAGGTCGCCGCGAGCTCGGAGGGATCCATGCGGTCCAGCCGCCGGATGAAGGTGCGCACGTGGTGCGAGACCGCGGGCGAGACCAGCAGCCCAGCCGCCGACGCGACGCCCGCACTGACCGGGAAGATCACCTCCCCGGTCCCAAGCCGCTGGGCCACCCGGTAAGCATGGACCGGCCCGGCGCCCCCGAACGCGACCAGGCTGTATGCGCGGGGATCGAGCCCGCGTTCGATCGCATGGGTGCGTGCAGCCGCAGCCATGTTCTCGGTGACGACGTCGAAGATGCCCCAAGCGGCCTCGATCACGCCCATGCCGAGCGGCTCGGCAATGTGCTTGCGTATCGCTGCTTCGGCGCGTGCTGCATCCAGCTTCATGCGGCCGCCCAGGAAGTATTCCGGGTCCAGGTAGCCGAGCACGAGGTCGGCATCGGTCACCGTCGGCCGGTCACCGCCCAGCCCGTACGATGCCGGGCCCGGCGCGGCTCCCGCGCCCTCCGGGCCAACCTTCAACAGGCCCAGGTTGTCGATCCACGCGATGCTCCCGCCGCCGGCACCGATCTCGATCAGCTCGACAACTGGAAGGCGGATCGGATATCCGCTGCCCCGCATGAAACGCTTGACGCGCGCAGCCTCGATCTCGCGTGCGAGTTCGGGCACGCCATCGTTCACCAGGCACGCCTTCGCTGTCGTACCGCCCATGTCGAAGGCGATCACCTGGTCGCGTTGCGTCAGTCTGCCGAAGTGGCAGGCTGCCAGAACGCCGGCCGCGGGACCGGACTCGACCAGCGCGGCCGGCATGTCCTTCGCCGTCTCGGGATGGAGTACCCCGCCCGCCGAGGACATGATGAACAGGCTGCCGCGGAACCCCTTCTGTGCCAGCCCGGCCTCCAGCCTGTTCAGATAGGTGATGATCTGGGGCCGGATGTATGCGTTGATGACCGTCGTGCTGACG
>CAMDXD010000145.1 GCA_945877995.1 Bordetella parapertussis | reverse complement strand
GCACTGTCGTCGAACACCGCAACCCGGTCGAGTTCGGCGCTGCGGCGCAGTGCATTGCGCAACACCGCGTTGACCAGCCCCCTCGCGCGCGGGCTGCCGAGCGCGGCGCAGGCTTCCACCGCGCCGTCGACGACGGCGTACGCGGCGGCGCGCGTATGGCGCAGCTGATAGAGCGCGACCCACACCAGGGCCTGCAGCAGCGCGTCGGTGAGCGGTCGGTCGACCAGCGCCGAGGCGACCGCGCGCAATTCACCGAGGTGGCGCAGCGTGCCGTAGCACAGGTCCTGCAGCTGGCCACGGTCGCCGCCGGCCCGTGCGGGCGGGCGATCGAGCGCCGCCGTCAGTTCGCTCGAAAGGCTGCGGCCCGCGAGCACTGCCGCGACCGTACGTGCGGCACGGACCTGTACAGCCTCCATCAGCGAGTGTGTGCGGCTGCCGCGGCCGCTGCAGGGGGTACCGGTGAGAGCACGGCGGACCCGGCACCGAGCAGGCTGCCCTCGGCCAGGCCGGCGGCATGCGCATACGCAGACGCGGCCTGGCGCCGGCCGCCCGCGCGCTGCACGTCGAGCACGCGCAGGCAACCGGACCCGCAGGCCACCGAGAAGCCCTCCGCGTCGACCGCGAGCACGGTGCCCGGCCGCGTACCTTCCTGGAATATCCGGTCCTCCGGAACAGCCCGCCAGAGCTTCAGCAGCTGGCCGCCCGATTCGCAGAATGCACCAGGCACCGGGTCGAACGCCCGCACCAGGCGGTCGATCGACAGCGCCGGCTGTGAGAAGTCGATCGCCGCATCGCGCTTTTCGATCTTGTGTGCATAGATAACGCCGTCGCCGGACTGCGGCTCCGGGACAGCGGACCCGCCGGCGGCACCGAGCATCTCGACGATCATCGCCGCGCCGAGGGCGGTCAGCCGCTCGAGCAGCAGGCCCGCCGTCTCGCGGCTACCAATCGGCAGCACCTGGCGCGACCAGACCGGGCCGGTGTCGAGGCCGGCGTCCATCTGCATGATGCTGATCCCCGTTTCTGCATCACCACCCAGCAGGGCGCGCTGCACTGGCGCAGCGCCGCGCCAGCGCGGCAGCAGCGATGCATGGATGTTCAGGCAACCGAGGCGCGGGATAGCCAGCACGGCCGGCGGCAGCAGCAGGCCGTACGCGACAACGACCATGGCGTCCGGCACGAAGCGGGCGAGCTCGGCCTGCACGGCCACATCGCGCAGGGTCGCCGGCTGCGCCACCGGCAGGCCGCGTTGCAGCGCGAGGGCCTTGACCGCGCTGGCCGTGAGCTTCATGCCGCGGCCGGACGGCCGGTCGGGCTGGGTAAGCACGCAGGCGATCTCATGGCCGGCATCGGCCAGCGCGGCCAGTGCGGCGGCCGCAAAGGGTGGGGTACCTGCAAACAACAGTCGCATCGGATCAGGGCCGGGTGGGACTTTCCGCAGCCGCCCAATCAAGCACAGGCCGGATTGCGCCGCTACCGAGCGGGACTAGAGAACCTTGTGCTGCTGCTTGCGCAGCTTGCTCACGATACGGTTACGCTTCAACCGGGACAGATGATCGACGAAAACGATCCCTTCCAGGTGATCCATCTCGTGCTGGACGCAGACCGCCAGCAGCCCTTTGGCCTTGAGACGGAACGACTGTCCGTCGAGGCCGAGCGCTTCGATCTCGACTTCGGCTGGCCGCTCGACTTCATCGTAGATGCCAGGTACGGACAGACAGCCTTCCTCGCACTCCTGGGTGTCTGCGGACTGCCTCAGGATGCGCGGATTGATCAGCGTGACCAGGTGGTCGTGTGCCTCGGAGATGTCGATCACGATCAGGCGCCGGTGTACGTCGACCTGCGTCGCAGCCAGCCCGATGCCCGGTGCCGCATACATGGTCTCGGCCATGTCGGCGGCAAGCCGACGCACCACATCGTCGATGCGCTCGATCGGAGCAGCTACTTTCTGGAGCCGGGGATCGGGGAACTGGAGGATCGGGAGCAGGGCCATAATTGCTTGCTAATTTAATACATTAACCGCAGAATCTCATGCAACATTTTAACTCCGGAGTGCATCCGGTCGCCCTACGGTGATCTGGCGCTCGGTCGGTGCCCCGGCCCGACTCCTGCCCAGGACACTGCATGCGGTGGCGTCTCGCGCGTTCGTCCGGAGGTCAGACTTCTTACACCACCGCGCCGCGGCGGGGGAGGCGATGATGCGCCCGATAGACAAGCCGATGACATCCACCATTATATCGCTCGCGATTGCCGGCGCCTGTCTGGTATTTGCCGGCAGCGCGTCCGCACAGCCGACCGCACCGGGTGAGCCCCGGCAGCCGGCAGCCACCGCGACGGCAACCGTCGCGGCGCCCGAGCTTCGCGACGACGCACCGGACCGCCATGTCGTTGCGGCCGGCGACACGCTGTGGTCGATCGCCAGCCGCTTCCTGAAAGACCCGTGGCGCTGGGGCGAGCTCTGGAACATGAACAAGGACCAGATCCGGAGCCCGCACCGGATCTTCCCCGGCGATATCGTGGTGATCAATCGTCGTGCCGAACGCGGGGAGCCGGCCGCCCGCCTGATCCAGGCGCAGCAGGTCACGAAGCTGTCGCCGAATATTCGCGTCGAGTCGATCGGGCCGAAGGCGATCCCGGCCATTCCGTCGCAGAAGATCGAACCGTTCCTGGTGCGTCCGTTCATCGTGTCGAACGAGCAGATCGCAGCCGCGGCGACCATCATCGAAACACAGGAAAACCGAGTGGTCCTCGGCGCCGGCAACGTCGCCTACGTGAGGGGGCTGGACGAAAATCTGGGTCGCAGTTTCCAGGTGTTCCGTCCGGGCGAGATGCTGATCGATCCTGACACGAAGCAGCCGCTCGGGCGCGAGGCGTTCTATCTTGGCGAAGTCAAGGTTGCCCGCTTCGGCGAAATCTCTACCGTAGAGATCGTGCGCTCCACGCAGGAGATCGTGATCGGCGACCGGCTGGTGCCGGTGCCACCGTCCGGGTTCCCGGAGTACATCCCGCGCCCGCCAGCGCAGCCGGTCAATGGTCGTATCATCGGTGTCTACGGCCGCGCCAACGTGGTCGAAGTGGCGCAGTACGACATCGTGACGCTCAACCGCGGCAGGAATGACGGCCTCGAGGTAGGCAACGTGCTGGCGATGTTCCGCAATCCACTCGCCGAGCGTGCCAGCAACCGGCCGAGCGTGCTTTGGGGCCGCGTCGGCCCGTCCGGCAGCGATACCCCGCTGGAGAGCCAGCGCCTGCCGCGCGAAGACCTCGACATGAGCAACCTGCGCGGCGATGTCATCTGGGGCCGGGTTGGCCCGACAGGACAGGCTGCAGCGCCGAGTCTCGGCAGCGCGGGCGCGCCCTCCGCGCAGAGCATGCGCACCGGCAAGGGAGTACCCGAGGAACGTTATGGCATCCTGATGGTGTTTCGCACGTTTGATCGCGTCAGCTACGCGATCATCATGGACACCTCTCGCCCGGTGAACGTCAGCGACGTCGTGCGCAACCCCTGATCCGGCTGTATTGCGACCGGCTGCGCCGGTCGCCGGGTGGGTTCCCCGTGCCGGCTTGTGCCGGGCCGGTCTTCCACCCAGGACAGAGGAGCGCGACAGATGCCCGTCGGCAGCAACACGATCGGCTGGCTCGCGGCCGCCTTCGCACCCGGCATCACGGATCGGATCCGTCGCGAGCTGGCGCAAGCCGGCGGGCCGGAACTCGACTGGCCATCGCGGACCGCGATCACCGCGACCAGGCTGGCCGGCGCGCCGGGGGGCCGGGCGCGCGGCGGCAACCCGCTCGATCTCGCCCGGGCGCTGCAAATCGGGGGCGCAGACCCGCGGGTCGCGCTGGCGCTCGGCTGGCTGGCTGAACCGGGCCACCACCTGCTGTCGCTCGACGACCCCGCCTACCCGTGCCTGCTGCAGGAAATCGATGATCCACCGGCCCTCTTGTACGTGGCCGGGCGGCTAGACCTGTTGCAGCGGCCAGCCCTGGCAATCGTCGGCAGCCGCAACCCCTCGCCTCTGGGTGCACAGACCGCGGAGGGTTTCGCACGCGGCTTCTCCGAAGCGGGGCTGACGGTGGTCAGCGGCCTCGCCCTGGGCATCGACGCCGCGGCGCATCGCGGTGCGCTGGGCGGTGCTGGCTCGACCGTCGCCGTGGTCGGGACCGGCCTGGACATCGTCTACCCGGCCCGCAACCGCGACCTCGCTCACAGCATCGCACTCGACGGCGCACTGGTGTCCGAGTTCCCGCTCGGCACGAGCGCTCGGGCAGACCATTTCCCGCGCCGTAACCGTATCCTGAGCGGGCTGGCGCTGGGATGCCTGGTCGTCGAAGCCAACCTGCGCAGCGGCTCGCTGATCACCGCCCGGCTCGCGACGGAACAGGGCAGGGAGGTGTTCGCTGTCCCTGGGTCGATCCATTCCCCGATGGCGAGGGGTTGCCACCTGCTGATCCGCCAGGGTGCGAAGCTCACCGAAAGCACTGCTGACGTGATCGAGGAACTGGGCTGGGCACGGGCGCCGGTTGCGGTGCCAGGCCCGCGCCACGCCGTCCGCCGTCCCGGCATGGAGCGCGCCAGACCCGGGTCCGGGTCCGAGACCGGGTCCGAGACCGGGTCCGCAACAGGACCAGCCCAGGTTATGCCACTCGATGCCGATCCACAGGCTATGCTTGCAGTTGTCACCCACGAACCTGTCTCTGCAGATACGCTCTGCTCGGTGCTCGGCTGGACGCCACAACGCGTCAACGCCGCACTGGTCGAACTCGAGCTCGCCGCGCGCATCGCACCGGCCGGGCACGGGCTTTTCCAGCGTCTGGCGGAGGCGGGCTTTGAATTCGCGAGGGCCGACTGACCGATGGGTGCGCGGCTCTCCGGCCAGTGCTGTGAGTGTCCCCTTGCGGCAGGGCGGTAGCCCTTGTGGGGCCGGCCGAAATCGACGCCGGTTTCCGCTGTCGGCCGAATCCCCTTATGATCAAACGCACTTTTTTCGCGCACACCGGCTGCAGATGACCGTCAACCGCGCGAAATTCCATGCTTCGAACGGATACCGTGGCTACCAGAACCCGCAAATCGACTACCGAAACGATCTCCAGCAGCCCGCCTGCGAAGGGCTCCGGCCGGGCGAAATCGTCGAAGACGGCGAGCGCCGCTGCAACGGCTGGCGAAGGCAAGACGCTGATCATTGCCGAGAAGCCCTCCGTCGCCAACGACATCGCCCGCGTCCTCGGCGGCTTCGAGAAGCACCAGGACTATTTCGAGAACGACCAGTACGTGCTGTCGTCCGCGGTCGGCCACCTGCTCGAGCTGGTCGTGCCCGACGAGTTCGAGGTCAAGCGGGGCAAGTGGTCGTTCGCGCAGCTGCCGGTGATCCCGCCGCATTTCGGGCTGCGTCCGATCGAGAAGAACGAGGACCGGCTGAAGATGCTGGTGCGCCTGCTCAAGCGCAAGGACATCACCGCGCTGGTCAACGCCTGCGACGCGGGGCGCGAGGGCGAACTCATCTTCCGCTACATCGTGCAGCACGCAAAGGTCGACAAGCCGATCCAGCGGCTGTGGCTTCAGTCGATGACGCCAGCCGCGATTCGCAACGGCTTCGAGAACCTGCGCGACGACAGTGACCTGCTGCCCCTGGCCGATGCCGCGGTCTGCCGGTCAGAAGCTGACTGGCTGGTCGGCATCAACGGCACGCGGGCGATGACCGCGTTCAATTCCAAGACCGGCGGTTTCCACAAGACCACGGTCGGCCGCGTGCAGTCGCCGACGCTGGCGATCCTGGTCGACCGCGAAGAGAAGATCAAGCGCTTCGTCTCGCGCCAGTACTTCGAGATCCACGGTGTGTTCGAAGCGGCAAAGGGCACCTATCCCGGCCGCTGGTTCGACGAGACGTTCGCCAGGGGCAAGGAGTTACCCGACGGCGAAGCGCGCGACCCGGAACTGAAGGCCGAACGGCTGTGGGACGGCGCGCGCGCCACATCGATCGCCGAGAAGTGCCGCGGCAAGCCGGGCGTGGTGACCGAGGAGACGAAACCGTCGACCCAGCTGTCGCCGCTTCTGTACGACCTCACCAGCCTGCAGCGCGAAGCCAACGGGCGCTTCGGTTTCTCGGCGAAGACGACGCTGTCGATCGCGCAGGCGCTCTACGAGAAACACAAGGCACTCACCTACCCGCGGACGGATTCCCGCGCGCTGCCGGAAGACTATGTCGACACCGTGCATGCGACGCTGGAAGCCATGTCCGGCACCCGCTATGCGAAGTCGGCCGGGCAGATCCTGAAGTCAGGCTGGGTGAAGCCGAACAAGCGCATCTTCAACAACGCAAAGGTCAGCGACCACTTCGCGATCATTCCCACCCCGATGACGCCGAAGTCGTTGTCCGAGGCGGAAGAGAAGATCTACGACCTGGTCACCAAGCGGTTCATGGCGGTGTTCTTCCCGCCGGCCGAATACCTGCTGACCACTCGCATCACGCGCGTCGAAGGCGAACCGTTCAAGACCGAAGGCAAGGTCCTGGTGAACCCGGGCTGGCTGTCGGTCTACGGCAAGGATGTCGCAGACGACGATTCGCCCTCGCTGGCGATGGTGACCGCCGGCGAGACGGTCTCGACGATCGAAATCGATGCGCGTGCCGAGCAGACCCGTGCGCCGGCGCGCTACAACGAAGCCACGCTGCTCTCCGCGATGGAAGGCGCCGGCAAGCTGATCGACGACGAAGAACTGCGCGACGCGATGAAGGAGCGTGGCCTGGGCACTCCGGCCACGCGCGCCGGCATCATCGAGAAGCTCATCTACGAAGAATACGTGGTGCGCGAAGGGCGCGAACTCAGGCCGACCCCGAAGGCATTCTCACTGATGACCCTGCTCAAGGGGCTGGACATCGCCGAACTGTGTTCGCCGGAGCTGACCGGCGAATGGGAGTTCAAGCTGGCCGAGATGGAACAGGGACGCATCGGCCGGCCAGCATTCATGGAAGAGATCGCCGCGATGACCCGCAACCTGGTCGAGCGGGCGAAAGGCCACGAGACCGATACCGTCCCGGGCGACTACACGACACTCGATGCACCGTGCCCGAAATGCGGTGGCGTGGTGAAAGAGAACTACAAGAAGTTCCAGTGCCAGAAGTGCGAATTCTCGGTATGGCGCATCCTGTCCGGCCGGCAGTTCGAGCCGATCGAGCTCGAGGAACTGATCGTCGCCGGCAAGATCGGCCCGCTGCAGGGTTTCCGCAGCCGTCTCGGCCGGCCGTTCGCGGCGATGATCAAGCTCAATGCCGAGTTCTCGACCGAGTTCGACTTCGGCCAGTCGGCTGCCGACGGTGGCGAGCCGATCGATTTCTCCGACAAGACGCCGCTGGGCGACTGTCCGAAATGCAACCACAAGGTCTACGACACCGGGCTCGCCTACCAGTGCGAGAAGTCGGTCGGCCCGGACCGCCAGTGCGACTTCCGCTCGGGCAAGATCATCCTGCAGCGCGAGATCGAGCAGGCGCAGATGGAGAGACTGCTCACCACCGGCAAGACCGACCTGCTGCACAAGTTCATCTCGAAGAAGGGCCGGCCGTTTTCCGCCTACCTGGTACGGGGCGGTGATGGCAAGGTGAGCTTCGAGTTCGAACCGCGGGTACCGAAGACGGCGGCGAAGGTGGTGGCGAAGGTTGCGGCAGCGAAGGCGGCGGCAGCAGCAGCCGAGAGCGAGGGTGCGGCCGCCGCAGGCGCTGGCGCAATTGCAGGTGGGCGCAAGGCCGCGAAGGCGATCACCAAGCGCACGGTTGCCAAGGCCGGCACGAAGACGGCGGCTACCCGGAAGAAGGCTGCTGCGTGACCCTGTCGCGGTTCAGACGTCCAGGTTCCTCACGCCCAGCGCATTCTGCTCGATGAATTCGCGCCGTGGCTCGACCAGTTCGCCCATCAGTTTGGTAAATACTTCGTCAGCGGTTATGCCGTCTTCGATCTGCACACGCAGCAGGCGGCGCGTGGTCGGGTCCATCGTGGTTTCCCACAGCTGCGCGGGGTTCATCTCGCCCAGGCCCTTGTAGCGCTGCAGAGTCAGGCCGGCCTTCGCCTGCTCGAGCAGCCAGTCGAGCGCGTCCTTGAACACGCTGACCGGATGCTCTTTGTCGTTGCGGCGGATGCGCGCATCCGGCCCGAGCAGGCCCTGCAGTACCAGGCCGGTCTTGCGCAGCTGCTGATAGTCGCCGCCCTCGAAGAACGACGAATCGACATCGGTGGTGCGCCAGTTGCCGTGTTCGTTGCGGCGTACGCGCAGGCGAATCGCCTCGCTGTCGGGCTCGGCTTCGAGCGCGATCTCGACCACGCTACCGGTGAGCCGCTTGTTGATGCGGTCGACGGATGCTCGCGCGTTCGCGTAGGTCGAGACATCGATGTCGGTCTCGGAAATCAGCGCATGCAGGAACAGCGTGTCGAACCGACGCGACAGGCGAGTGATTACGGCCTCGGCGAGCAGGTATTCGCGCGCGAGTTCTTCGAGGGCTTCGCCAGACAGCACCTGCGCCGCCACGGTATCCGGACCCTTGCCCGGGTCAAGCGCTGCACCGTCCAGCGCAACGCGCAGCAGGTACTGCTTGAGCTCGTGCTCGTCCTTGATGTAACGCTCGTCCTTGCCGTGCTTCACCTTATACAGCGGCGGCTGCGCGATGTAGACATGGCCGCGCTCGACCAGTTCGGGCATCTGGCGGTAGAACAGGGTCAGCAGCAGCGTGCGTATATGGGAGCCGTCCACGTCGGCATCGGTCATCAGGATCACACGGTGGTAGCGCAGCTTGCTGATGTCGTATTCGACGCTGCCGATGCTGGTGCCGAGCACGGTGATCAGCGTCGCGATCTCCTGCGACGAGACGACACGGTCGAAGCGCGACTTCTCCACGTTCAGTATCTTGCCCTTCAGCGGCAGGATCGCCTGGTTCTTGCGGTCTCGGCCCTGCTTGGCCGACCCGCCTGCGGAATCACCCTCGACGATGAACAGTTCGGACTTCGCCGGATCGCGCTCCTGGCAATCAGCGAGCTTTCCCGGCAGGCCTAGTCCGTCGAGCACACCCTTGCGCCGGGTCATCTCGCGCGCCGTGCGCGCCGCCTCGCGGGCGCGCGCGGCATCGACGATCTTGCTGACGATGATCTTTGCATCGGCTGGCCGCTC
>CAMDXD010000144.1 GCA_945877995.1 Bordetella parapertussis | reverse complement strand
GACGAACTGCAGTGCATGGCGGTCAACGTATCGCGGACCGACCGCGACATCGCGCAGCGGCGGTTGCTGTCGGCTGCGGTAGAGGCGTCGAACGATCTCGTCCTCATCACCGATCCGTCGTTCCAGATCGAGTACGTGAACCAGGCCTTCGTGAAGATCACCGGGTACGAGCCCGGCGAGGTACACGGCCGCCATCCGGGTTTCCTGCAGGGGCGCAAGACGCCCGGAACCGCACTGGATCGCCTGCGTGAGACGATGCGCGCCGGGCGCGCTGTTCGCGCCGAACTGGTGAACTACCGCAAGGACGGTACGCCGTTCTGGATCGACCTGTCCGTGGTGCCGGTGACCGGCAGCGACGGCCAGGTCGAACACTGGCTATCGGTCGGCCGCGACGTGTCGGAACGCAAGCAGGCCGAGCAGGAGATCACCCGGCTGGCCATGGAGGACTACCTCACCGGTCTGCCGAACCGGCGTGCGGCCGAGGCGCGGCTGCAGCTCGAATGGAACCGCGCCCGGCGCATGCGCTCGTCGTTCGCACTGGGGCTGCTCGACATCGACCATTTCAAGCGCGTCAACGACCAATTCGGCCATGAGGTCGGGGACGATACGCTGCGCCGTGTCGCGCAGGTGGTGAACACCACGCTGCGCGGTGGCGACTGGGTGGCGCGCTGGGGGGGCGAGGAGTTCCTGATCTGCTTCCACGGGCTGGATGCTGCCGGGGCACTGGCAGCCGGGGAGCGGATGCGCAAGCATGTGAGCGCATCGGCGCCGCCTGGCGGTACCGAGCCTGCCGTGACGGTCAGCCTGGGCATATCGGTGTACCGACCGGCGCTCGAGTCGCCGGCGAAGATGCTCGCCGAGGCGGACGGGCTGTTGTACGAAGCGAAGCAGGCCGGGCGCGACCGCGTGCTGTGCATCGGCGCGGCCGAAGGGCACCGGGGCAGCGTCGTCTGGGAGCGTTCACAGGTCAAGGCCGCACTGCAGGAGTCGCGCGTGGTCGCGGCTTTCCAGCCGATCATCGACCTGCGCAGCGGCGAACAGGTCGGGGTCGAGGCGCTCGCGCGGATCATCGCGCCAGACGACCGCGTGATCCCGGCCTCGGAGTTCCTCGAGGCGGCGCAATCGCTGCACCTGTGCGCCGAGATCGACGAGGCCATCGCCGATTGCACGCTGACCGCGAGGGCCTGCGCCGAGCGCCGCACCACCTGCTTCATCAACCTGTCCCCGCAGTTCCTGGCCAGCGCACGGAGCATCGACCGCCTGATCGAGCGGGCGGCGAGCGCCGGCATCCTGGAATCGGGCGAGTGCAGCTTCGTGATCGAGATCACCGAACGCCAGGGCGGCGATCTCGCATCGCTGAAGGCGCACCTCAAGCCGCTGCTCGATGCCGGCTTCCTGCTCTCGCTCGATGATTTCGGCAGCGGCTATTCCTCGTTCCAGTACCTGGCCGACCTGCCGATCCGGTTCCTGAAGATCGAGGGCTGGATGGTCGCGCGGGCGGTCGCCGATTCGCGCATCCGGCAACTGCTCGAAACGATCGTCGGTACCGCCCGGAAGTTCCACCTGACCACCGTTGCCGAATGCGTGGAAGATGCCGGTACGGCGAGCGTACTGCGCGACCTCGGCGTCGATTGGGCGCAGGGACACCTGTACGGTGCGCCGGTGGTCGACCGCAGGCCGGGCGCCGCGCGGGCGGCCAGCGCCCGGGCCGGCTGATGGCGCTGCCTGTTGTCCTGAGGGGGCGGCTGTCGTTGCCGGTGATCGGAGCCCCGATGTTCCTGGTCTCGGGACCGGAACTCGTGATCGCCCAGTGCACCAGCGGCATCATCGGTGCGATCCCGTCGCTCAACGCGCGTCCGCCGGAACTGCTCGATGCGTGGCTGCGGCAGATCGCCGCTGCCTGCGCTGCACATGCGGCCGCCCATCCGGGGGCCCGCGTCGCACCGCATGCGGTGAACCTGATCGTGAACAAGGCGAACACGCGCCTCGAGCACGACCTCGACGTCGTGGTGGCCAACCGGGTGCCCGTGGTGATCACGTCGCTGTCGGCACCCGACGACATCGTGCCGCGCATCCACGCCTATGGCGGTATCGTGCTGCACGACGTGACCAGCGCCCGGCACGCGCAGCGCGCTCTGAAGGCCGGGGTCGACGGCCTGATCCTGGTCTGCGCCGGTGCCGGGGGGCATGCCGGCACGCTGTCGCCGTTCGCACTGGTGTCCGAAGTGCGTGCGTTCTACGACGGGCTGATCGCTTTGTCCGGCGCGATGTCCACCGGCAGCGGCATACTCGCCGCGCAGGCGATGGGCGCCGACCTGGCCTACATCGGCACCCGCTTCATCGCGACGTGCGAATCCAATGCCGACGATGCCTACAAGGCGATGATCGTCGATGCGAGCGCAGCCGATATCGTGTACACGCCGCTGTTCTCCGGCGTGCACGGCAATTACCTGAAGCCATCGGTCGCCGCGGCCGGCCTCGACCCGGACAACCTGCCTGCGCCGGAACCCGGCGCGAGCTACCGCCGGCGCGACGAACGTCCGCCCGCCTGGAAGACCATATGGGGTGCCGGACAGGGCGTCGGCGCGATCGATGCAGTCGAGCCGGTGGCTGCCGTGGTCACGCGGCTGCGGTCGGAATACGATGCGGCCCGGCGTGCGCTGGCCGCCACCGGATACAAGGAGTGAATGCATTGGACTACCAGACCATCACCTTCTCGATCGACGCAGGCATCGCCTGTATCACGCTGAACCGGCCCGACCGGCTGAACGCGTTCAACGTGCGCATGCAGGACGAACTGTTCGATGCGTTCGATCGCATCGATGCGCCGGACAGCGGTGCCCGCGTGCTGCTGCTGGGCGCGACCGGACGCGGTTTCTGCTCGGGTGTCGACCTCACGGACCGCAAGCCGCTGCCGGACGGGCAGAAGCACGACCTCGGGGCGTCGCTCGAGGCGAAGAATCCGCTGTTCTCCCGGCTCTACCATTCGCAGATCCCGGTGGTGTGCGCGGTCAACGGCGTGGCGGCGGGCATGGGCGTCGGCCTCGCGCTCGCCTGCGACATCGTGGTCGCCGCGAAAGGCGCGAGCTTCGTGCTCGCGTTCAGCCGCATCGGCCTGATGCCCGACTGCGGCGTGAGCTTCTTCCTGCCGCGCCTGATCGGACCTGCCCGCGCGAATGCCTGTGCGCTGCTCGGCGAGAAGATCGGCGCGGAGCAGGCGCAGGCCTGGGGAATGGTCTGGAAGGTGGTCGATGACGCGGCGCTGCCGAGCGAGTCGCTGGCGATCGCGCAGCGGCTGGCATCCGGTCCGACACGCTCCTATCGCCGCATCTCGGCGACGATCAAGGCCGGTATCGAGACCTCCCTCGAGGAGATCCTGCAGCAGGAGGCCGATGGGCAGCGTGAACTCGGCTTCACCGAGGACTACGCCGAAGGCGTGCTGGCCTTCCTCGAGAAGCGCCCTGCGCAGTTCAACGGACGTTGACCTTGGACGCGTCGTCGCGGGTCGCCGGCCCTCCAGACGGTTCGCCGCTGCGCATGCCTTTGCCGGCGCTGGTCGAGACGATCACCGCCGGCCGCCTGTGCCTGGTCGAGTACGCCCGGGCCTGCATCGAGCAGGCGCTGGCGGTCGAGCCGCGCATCCACGCGTTCAAGGCGATCGACCCGGCCATGATCCACGCGCGCGCGGAGGCTGTCGGCGCTGCGGGCGCCGGCGCGCCTTCCGGGCTGCTTGCCGGCGTGCCGTTCGGCGTGAAGGACATCATCGACGTGCGCGGCCTGGTGACCGGCATGGGTTCGCCGATCCACGATGGATCCGTCGCCGGGGCCGACGCGCCGCTGGTCGCGCGGCTGCAGGCGGCCGGCGGGTTCGTGTTCGGCAAGACGGTCACCACCGAGTTTGCCTTCATGCACCCGCGCGAGACGCGTAATCCGTGGCATACCGCGCATACGCCGGGCGGGTCGTCCAGCGGATCTGCCGCGGCCATCGCTGCGGGCTGCATCCCGGCGGCCCTGGCGACACAGACCAACGGCTCGGTGATCCGGCCCGCGGCGTTCTGCGGCATCGTCGGCTTCAAGCCGAGCTACGGCGCGTTGCCGGTGCAGGGGGTGCTGAGCTATGCGCCGACGCTCGACCAGGCGGGTTGCTACGCGCGATCGGTCGGCGGCGTCGCCCGTATCGCCCAGGCGCTGGCCGAACCGGGCTTCGGCCTCGATGCCGAGGGGCTGCGCAGCACCGTCCGGGGCGAGGCTGGCGCCGGTGGTCCACGCCTGGCAGCCGTCCGCAGCCCGGTGTGGGCGCGTGCCTCGGCGGCGATGCAGTCGTCGTTCGAACGCGCGCAGTCGGTGCTGTCGGGCGCGGGCGCACAGGTCGAATGCCCGGATCTCCCGGCCGGCTTCGAGCACGCGCACGATGTCCACCGCGTGATCATGGGCCGCGAGGCAGCGCGCTATTTCGAGGCGGTGCAGGCGCGGCATCGCGGCCTGATCAGCGACTGGCTGAACTCATACCTCGACCAGGCCGCTGCGATCGGCGCAGCGGAGTATCAGGACGCGCTGGGCGCACGCGACCGGCTGCGTGAGGCGTTTGCACGCTTCGTGTGCGGATTCGATGCCGTGCTGACGCCGCCGGCGATCGGCGAAGCGCCCGACGGCATCCAGACCAGCGGCGACCCGGTGTTCTGTTCGATCTGGACGCTGCTCGGCACGCCGGCCATCACCATACCGACAGGCTTCGGCCCTGCAGGGTTGCCGCTCGGGCTGCAGCTGGTCGGCGCCGAGCGCGGCGACGCAGGCGTGCTCGCGGTTGCCGCATGGTGCGAGTCACAGTTCGGGTTCCGGGGTCTGCCACCAGCTGCGTGACAGCCGTGGAACGCTCAGCCGGGACGCGGACGCCGGGCTTCGACCCAGCGCAGGATGTCCTGCATGCCCATTGCCCCGGGCTGCCGCGCGACCTCGCGTCCGCCGTTGAACAGGACCAGTGTCGGTATGCTGCGGATCGCGAACCGGTTGCCGAGTGCCGGTTCTGCCTCGGTATCGACCTTGCCCAGCCGCATGCCTGGTTCCAGCCGCGATGCCGCCTGTTCGAACTGCGGGGCCATCGTCCTGCAGGGTCCGCACCAGGGGGCCCAGAAGTCCACCAGCAGCGGGATGTCGCTGCGCGCCAGCTGGCGTTCGAAGCCGTGGCTGTTCAGCGCGACTGGCTTGCCGGTGAACAGTGGCTGGTGGCACTGGCCGCAGCGCGGCTGCTGCCCGAGCTTCGCCGCAGGGACGCGGTTCACCGCCTGGCAGTGCGGACAGCAGAGGTGCAGCGGATCGTTCATCGGAGGCTCCGGCGCGGTGTCGACATTCAATGAACGTCGAGGCCGCGCGCGATCGCTGCGCGGCAATGGCTGAGCGGCCCCGCTCAGTGGGCGGGCTGTGGCTCGCTCAGCCAGGCGATTCCTTCCAGCAGCCCGAGCGCGTCCGCCACCCAGCGAGCAAAGTCCGTGAACGTGCCGGGCTGCGGCCGAAGGTCACCGACCCGGCCGTCGGGGAACAGTAGCCATGAGGGCTGGAACAGCGCTGGGCTGTCGGCTGCTGCCAGGTGCAGCGCGCCCTGCATCGGATGCATCGCAGCTTGCAGGCGTGCCTCCGTGCCGTCCAGCAGTTCGTAGCGGTCGAAGTAGGTCCGTATCGACTCGGCCCATGCATCGGACTCCACGAAAGGCCCGCCGGCAGCGTGCTCGCGCGACGAGCGTACTGCCGCGACGGCATCGAGCCTGCACGTTGCGAAGAAGCGTTGGGCCGTCATCTCGACCAGTTGGTCTACCTTGCGCCGGTTCTGTTCAAGCGATGCGATCAGGTCACCGAGGGCGATCGCCGGAAACGGGAAACGCAGCGCGGCCACGCACAGGCGCGGTACCAGCGCCACCGCCAGCTCGATGTTGAACAGTCCGGCCAGGTGAGACAGCAGCCGCAGGCTCGAAGGCCGCTCGCGATACAACTCGAGCGCCAGGTGATAGAGCGCGACCGCGCTCGGACGGGCCATCGACGAGCGCAGGCCCTCGACGATCGCATGGGTCTCGAGGATTTCGTGGACGCTGAACGCTTCCGTCGTGTCGAACAGGGTACCTGCCAGCATGGCGAAATCGTTCCGCGCGCGAAGCTCTTCGCCGCTGGCGAGCGGCCGGCGCGAGGCCTGAAAGCGGGCTGCCCAGCGCGCGCGGCGACCTACATCCCGGGTGAACGCGAAGTACCACGGCGAGGCCACGACATGCGACAGGTGAATGCCGGCACGTGCCAGTGAGAACATCGCGAAAAGCTCGGCGTCGTCCCGGGGCGCCTGCCGCCGGGTCAGCAGCGAGATGAACTCGGTAGCCGGGCGGTCGACCAGTACCGCAGCGAAAGGGGGCAACACCCCGTAGACGACAGGGTTCTGCAGGCGCGTGCGCAGGTCGTCAAGCCAGCCCTGGACTTCGTCCGGACCTCGATCGAGTATCACCGCCATTTGTCAGATTGCCCCATCTTCCACGCCATGCGAATTCCAGCCGCGTAGGGTAGCAAAATCCTTGCCTGCCGGTGGGCGGGCAGCCCTGTTTGCCCGGGGGAGCCTCTGGAAGAAGGGCAGCGCGCTCAGCGCGTGACCAGCAGGCCATCCACCGCCACCACGCCGTCACCCGCCAGCTTCACCAGCAGCGGATTGATCTCTGCTTCGACGACGGTCGCCCCGGGCAGCAGCGCGAGCATGGAAAACGCGACGACCGCTTCCGCCAGCGCATCGACATCGCCGGGCGGAAGGCCTCGGTAGCCGCGCACCAGCGCAAACGCCTTTACCTCGGAAATCATGCGGTGCGCCTCGGGGAGGTCCACGGGCGCACTGCGGATCGCGTAGTCCTTGTAGATCTCGGCCAGCGTGCCGCCCGCGCCGACGATCACCACCGGCCCGACCTGTGGGTCGTTGCGGTAGCCCAGGATCACCTCGGCCAGCCCGCGTTCCATCTTCTGCACCAGTATGCCGTCGATGCGCGCCTGCGGATGCCGCGCGCGGACGCTGTCGAGGATGCGTCCACAGGCATCCCGCAGGGCCGCGGCGTGCGCAATCCCGAGCACGACGCCGCCAGCGTCGGTCTTGTGCAGCACGTCGCGCGACAGTACCTTGGCCACGACCGGATACGGGATCGACGAGGCCTGGTCGGCCGCCTTCAGTACCTGGGAGGGCGCGGCCGGGATGCCCAGCGCGGAGAACACGGCCGCGGCATCGAGCTCGTTCAGCGGTGCGCCGCCGGCGGCTGCGACCAGCCTGGCGACCGCGCCTAGGCTCGCCGGTGCCGCCAGGTCGCGCGCCACCGGCGGCTGCCAGTCGAAGTAGCAGCGGATCGCGTCGGCGCAACTCTCGGGCGTGCGGAACGCCGGTACGCCGCCGGCACGCAGCAGGTCGAGCGAGGTGTCGGCGGAGGGCGCGATGAACACGAGCAGCGGCTTGCCGGATTTCGCGCCGACGATCGGTTCGACCGCGAGCTGCGGATGGAACTGCGCGCTCGAACCCACGACCGCCAGCACGGCATCGCAGTCGTCGGATGCGAGCAGCGCATCGAGCACCGCGCTGTAGATCTCTTTCTTCGTCCCGGCCAGCGTGAGGTCGATCATCGGCGACTGGCCGACATGGATCTTCTTCTCCGCCAGCTGGCGGATCACGTCTTCGGTCGGCGGTGCGATGTCGATGCCGTACAGGCCGAGCTGGTCGACCACGGTCGCCGCGCCACCGCCGGTCGTCGTCACTACGCCAACCCGGCGCCGTCCGGTCCGAGGCTGCTTCGACGGCGGGAACCGGCCGAGGAACTGGGCGGTCTCGAGCAGTGATTCAAGCGTGCCGACGCGCACGATGCCATGCGCCCGGAAAAACGCGTCGGCCGTGTCGTCTGAGCCGGTCATCGCCCCGGTGTGCGATGCGGCGAGTTCGCGGCCGATCTCGGAGCGGCCCAGCTTGTAGGCGAGCACCGGCTTGCCCGCGGCGAATGCGCGGCGTGCAGCCGAGGCCAGCGCCGGCGCATCGCGCAGGGTCTCCAGGAACAGCAGGATCGCGTCCGTGTTCGGGTCGTCGACCATCAGCTCGACCAGTTCGCCGACACCGATGTCGCATTCGTTGCCGACCGAGACCAGCCGCGAGAAGCCGAAGCCGCGCGCCTGTGCGCGGGACATCAGCGAGCCCATCATGCTGCCGCTCTGCGAGATGATCGCGAGGTTGCCGCGCAGCAGGAGGTCGCCCTCGAAGGTCGCGTTGCAGGTGATCGGCGAGTTGGCATGGGTGTCGATCACCCCGAGCGCATTGGGCCCGAGCAGCCGCAGCCCTCCGGCGCGCGCGATCGACACGATCTCTTCCTGCAGCGCGCGGCCTTCTTCGCCGCGCTCGGCGAACCCGTCGCTGTAGAGCGTTGCCACCGGCACCTTCAGGCGCACGCATTCGCGTACCAGCTCCAGGACCGAGGCGGCCGGGGTCATGATGAATACATGGTCGATCGGTGCGCCACCGAGCGAGGCCGCCGCGGCCTCCAGCGAGGCGAACGCTGGTTCTCCGAGGATCTCGGGGCGCCCCGGGTTGATCGGCAGGATGGTGCCGGTGAACCCGTGCTTGCGCAGGAAGCGCTGCGGGCGCGCGGTGTTCTTCGTGGCGTCGCCGGAAGCACCGACCAGTGCAATGCGCTGTGGATGGAACAGTGCCTTCGAGAGTTCGCTCATCGCCATGCCGGTCAGCCCGCCCGCGGCGGGCGCTGGTCGAAGCTGCGGCCGAACACGCCCTCGGCAACGCGCTGTTTCAGGATCTCCAGCGAGCCGCCGGCGATCATCCAGCCGCGTGTCTTGCGGAACATGTATTCGATCAGCGACTCGTCGCTGTAGCCCATGCCGCCCATCACCTGCATCGCGAAGTTGCAGGCGTCGAAGCCGACCTGGTTGCAGGTGTGCTTCGCGATCGCTGTATCCATCTGGGTCGGGATGCCTGCTTCGCCGCCCGACAGGGCTGCACGGTAGAGCAGCAGCTGCGCCGCCTCGAGGCGCATCTTCAGTTCCGCGAACTGCCACTGCAGGCCCTGGAACTCGCACAGCGGACGGCCGAACTGCTTGCGATTCATCGCCCACTGGCGGGCAGTCTCGAATGCCAGCTGGCCGTAGGCCAGCGAGCGGGCACAGTTGCCCATGCGCTCGACGTTGAAG
>CAMDXD010000143.1 GCA_945877995.1 Bordetella parapertussis | reverse complement strand
CCGCGCAGCCAGCCGGTGCCCGACAGGATGCCGTCGCCGTCGTGGTCGAACAGCATCGTCGTGCGACCCATGTCGCCAGTAGTCTCGAGGCCGTCGCCGTCGAGGTCCAGGGCGAAGGGGTCGCGCGCTGGGACCCAGTTGCGGGCTTGGTTGAAGAACGTATTGACGGCGACTCCGGTGTCAAACACATCGTCCCAGAACTCGTGCGGGAGAAGGTCTCCGATTCGGCTGCCCGCAGCGCGGTCGAACAGCTCCTCATAGAACTTGCCCGCGACGAAGCCGCCAGCCACCGCTACCGCGAGCCCAGTTCCAACGGGAACCCACAAGGGCACAAGGGCCGCCGCAAACACTCCGCCCAGCCCGCTTGCCGCCACAGCGCCAGCGACCCGAAAGGCGCCGGAAGCGTCACGGTTCAGATACACCTGAAAAGCATCGCCGAAAGACTTCGCATCGTCGAGGGCTTTTGCGGCGGGCGATAGCGCTCCCAAGAACTCGTCGGCATATCGACCCAACGTGGCAGCAGCAGCCGCGCCCCCGGGAACGGCGACTGCCATCGCGTAGGTACCACTTGCCGTAGCGAAGAAGACGACTTGATGCGCCATGTCTACGCGCTTCTAGAAAGAAACACAGATGCTCGCAAAGAGAAAACGAACGTGCCGTATGTAAGCAACGCGCACAGCGCCACGGTCGCGAGGAATCGCACTGGAACCACGGTGAGCAGCGTTGAGTAGATGCCGGACGACGTTTCCTCCAGCACACCGGTCAGGAATGCGTGCTCCAAGCCCATCACTGCCATCATGGTCATGCACGGCACGAGCCGGAAGTGTTTTCGCAGCACGCCTTGCGGCTCGTCACAAGCTTCAGCGTGTTCCCCCCGCGCCACCAGACGCGCACGGATACGAGCCTTCCGGCGTTCGTTCAAGGGCGGTGCGAAGTAGGGAAAGCCCTTGCCTATTGCGGCATGCACTGCATAGTAGGCTTCTGCGCTCTCGACCGGACCACTTGGCAGCGATCCAACCGCTTGAGACGAAACCGCCCCGGCAATCATGGAGCCAGCGGCGAGCATGATCAGCGCTGCAGCGCCGTACATCGGCCGCTGATCTTCAGGAATACCAATGCTGAAGGCCGTCAAGAAAGTTAGAACGACTCCGAAAGCCAGGAGGGCGTGTACGACGCGGCATAGGAGAATCTGTCCTACTTTCATGCGAGGCACCTTCAAGGCAAAAAACACTGAGTGGCCAAAGGGGAATAAGGCACAGACCACGATCTCCGCGCGGCCCGAGCCCCTTTGGGCATAGGTCGTGTTGCCGCCGTTGGTGCTGCAGTCTTCGGCGCGCCGAAATCGCGCCAGACGCGCAGGTCGCTCGCCTGCGCAAGCCGCGTCTCGTTTGCGCCGATCACCCCATCGGCATTCAGATCGCGGCGGATCGACCAGCCGGCAACCGCCCCGTCGGCCGCATCGATGCGCCCGTCGCGATTGGTGCCCAGCGGGGCGATCGCGCTGAAGCCGTCGCGAAAGATCGTGCGCTGGGTGTTGGCAAGCGTCACCGTGTCCCAGGTGCCGCTGGCCGACAGTACGGACACATTGGGGTCACCGAATCGCAGCAATCTGGGCGCCTGTCGCATTCGGAATCTGCGCGTATCCATTGATTTCATTCGCATTCCCATTCGCCGCGCACGACCTCTCCTCGGCGTCCAGCCCCACTGCTTCGATTGCCTCAATGCCGAGACGCCACACGCTGGTTCCGATACATGCAGGAAAACCACCGGCTTGCTCCCCGGCCAGAGGCTGAGTTGTCGCCAGCGGTGCGGCGAACTGACCGTTGCCGAATCAATCTCCGGGCCATTTTGTGAGAAAGATTTACACGTACGATACGAACTTGGAAAAACACACGCATGTTACTCAAACGCTCCGCCAGAGGCAGGCAAACTGACGCGATACTTGCCGGCACCAGTCAGTGCGGTCACGTAGGCGACGAACTGAGATCCAGTTGGCTCGGTGGCGATTCGGGAAGCTTCCCCGACACCTCAGGCGCGACCTTCACGGACGGAACGCCGCCCCATGAACGCCCGCACCCGTATCGATCCCCTGAGCCGCGACATCATGCGGAAGGCGCTCCACATCGTGCGGCCGCAGTTCAGGCTCGACTTCGCAGGTGGCATCCACGGCGTGCCGCACTGGAGCCGTGTCTGGTTCCACGGCAGGCGGCTGGCCGCATCGATGGACATCAACCCGGCCGTGCTGGCCTGGTTCGCGTTCCTGCACGACACCCAGCGCCACAACGACGGCGGTGACCCGCTGCACGGCCATCGCGCCGCCGACTTCGCGCTCGGCCTGCGCCGCGACGGGCTGGTCGGCGAACTCGCGCCGCTCGAGTTCGAGCAGTTGTGCGAGGCGATGCGCCTGCACAGCGACGGCCACACCGAGAGCGACCCGGCGATCATCGCCTGCTGGGACGCGGACCGGCTCGATCTTGGCAGGGTGGGCATCACGCCGAGGGCGAACCGGCTGTGCACGCCGCACGCACGGATGCCGCGCACGATCGATGCGGCACTTGAACTCTCGCGCAGGCACGTGCGGCGGAGCAGCTGGCGGGATTGAGGTCGATGCGAACGGGAGTTCGGCCTGCCCCAGGCTCGCGCAGCCGCTGCCGCATCCGTCCCGGACCGATTGTTCCGTAGAATCGGCCAGCCAGTGTCGGGCGGCAGCCTCTGCCGCGCGGCCCGGACGCCACCTGAGTGAGGAACATGAGCGACCACCATCACGACCACGACCATGAAAATGCGCACGATCGCCCGCTCTCCGGGCCGGCACTGCGCGTGAAGGCGCTGGAGTCCCTGCTCGTCGAGAAGGGCCTGATCGACCCGAAGACGCTCGACGAGATCGTCGACACCTACGAGCATCGGGTCGGGCCGCGCAATGGCGCGCGCGTGGTGGCCCGCGCCTGGGTCGACGCTGCGTTCCGCGAGCGGCTGCTGGCCGATGCGACCGCGGCGGTGGCCGAGTTCGGCTTCATCGAGCCGCATGCCGAGGACATGGTCGCGGTGGAGAACACCCCGGCGGTGCGCAACCTGGTCGTCTGCTCGCTGTGCTCCTGCTATCCGTGGCCAGTGCTCGGCCTGCCGCCGGCCTGGTACAAGTCCGACGCCTATCGCGCGCGCGCAGTGGTCGACCCGCGCGGCGTGCTGAAGGCCTTCGGCGAGGATATCCCCGAGGACATCGAGGTACGTGTCTGGGACTCCACCGCCGAGATGCGCTACCTCGTGGTGCCCGAACGACCGGCCGCCACCGAGGGCTGGAGCGAGGAGGCGCTCGCCGCGCTGGTCACTCGCGACTCGATGGTCGGGGTCGGCACCGCGAAGCGTCCGGAGGGCGGCGCATGAACAGCATTCACGACATGGGCGGCATGCACGGCATGGGCCCGCTGGTGATCGAGCAGGAAGACGGCGTGTTCCACGAGTACTGGCACGGTCGGGTGTTCGCGCTGCGCATGGCCTGTGCCTTCCATCGCCGCTATAACGGCGACATGGGACGTTACGCGCGCGAACGGATGCCGCCGGCCGCGTTCCTCGCGGCAAGCTACTACGAGCGCGCGCTGTACGGCCTCGAGCGCGTGCTGGTCGAGAGCGGCATGATCGACGAGGCGGAACTGGCGAGCGACCAGCCCGCGTCGGCCGAGCGCGCGAGCGCCTGCCTGCAGCCTTCTCAGGTCGAGGCAATCACGCGTACCCGCCGCCGCACGCGGATGGATGAAGTTCAGGTCGCGCCGAAGTTCCGCGTCGGCGATGCGGTGATGACGCGCAACTTCCAGCCCGAGGGCCATACCCGGCTGCCGCGCTATGCCCGCGGCCGGCGCGGCGTGGTCCAGCGCGACCACGGCGTGTTCTCGTTCGCCGACAGCAACGCGATGACCCGCGACCGCAAGCCGCAGCACATGTACAGCATCCGCTTCGCCGCCACCGAACTGTGGGGCGAGGCGGCCTCCCCGCGCGACACCCTCTGCCTGGACGTCTGGGATGACTACCTCCTGCCGGCCTGAAGCCGACACCGCCGCCGATCTCGACGCGCTGCCGGCACTGCCGCGCGACGAGGCCGGCCCGGTGTTCCGGGCGCCCTGGGAAGCGCAGGCCTTCGCGATGGCGCTCGAACTGCATCGCCGCGGCGTGTTCACCTGGAGCGAATGGGCAGCCACGCTATCGGCCGAGATCGCCGCGGCGAACGCGCGGCACGAGCACGACGATGGCAGCCGCTACTACGAGCGTTGGCTCGCCGCGCTCGAGACGCTGGCTGCACGCAAGGCCGTGGTCGGCGACGCGGAACTGGCGGATCGGATCGACGCCTGGGACCGCGCGGCGCAAGCCACGCCGCATGGCCAACCGGTGGTACTGCCCCGCTCCTGAACCCAGGAAGGACCGCGCCGTCGTACGCCGGTCAGGCGGCGGTGGTGCAGAAACCGGTGAGGTCACCCGATGACGAATGGATCAGTAAATGCCAGCGCACATTGCGGACTCCGCCTGGTCTGCGCCGGCGGGTTCAAGGCCGCGATGGAGAAACTTGCGCCACGCTTCGAGGCTGCGAGCGGGGTCGCCTGTACGGTCACCGTGGGTACCCCTGCAGACACGCGGCATCTGATGGGCGGCGGCACACCGTTCGACGTGGCGGTGGTGACCAACCATACGCTGACCGACGCGGTCGAGGCCTCGATAGACCCGTCGACCCGCTTCAGCGTCGCGCGCAGCCCGGCCGGCATCGGCGTGCGCGAGTGCCTAGACGTACAGGCCGTGGATTCCGAGGCTACCCTGCGCGCGGCGATCGAGACGGTCGGCTCGATCGCGCTGTCCGACCCGAAGGCCGGAACGGCGATGGCTACGCATATCCTGGCCGCGGCAGGGCGCATCGGGCTTCGAGAGGCGCTCGAGGCAAAAGTGCGCTACGTGCACGGCCCCGGGTTCGTGGTTGCGCGCCGGGTCGCCGATGGCGAAGCCGACGCGGTGATGACGCTCGCCACCGAGATCCTGTCGGCACCGGGCATCCGCTTCCTGGGCACGCTGCCGGCGTCGATGGGCCTGGGCACCGTATTCGACGGCGCGATCGCCCGGGCCGCCGCCAACCCGTCGGCCGCGCGCGCGTTCCTGGACTATCTGCGCAGCCGCGAGGCAATCGGACTGATGCAGTCCACCGGGCTGATCGACCCCTGAGCGGTCGGGCACGCGGCCCAGGCGTCAGTCGGTCGCGATCTTCGCCTGCTTCACCACCCGCGCCCAGCGTTCGACTTCAGCCTTGACGTGGCTGGCCAGTACGAGCGGCGTCGAGCCTACCGCGTCGACGCCGATCTCGGCCATCCGTGCCTTGACCACGGGATCTTCCAGCGCGGTGCGGAAAGCGCGGTGCACGCGATCCGTCACGGCATCGGTCGTACCGCGCGGTGCGAACAGACCATACCAGGACGTGGCCACATAGCCAGGCAGCCCCGCCTCCGAAACGGTCGGAAGGTCGGGCAGCGCGGGCGAGCGGCGCGCCCCGGTGACCGCAAGGCAGCGTACCTTGCCGGTGCGCATCAGTGCCATCGCTGCCGGCACGGTCGGGATGCTGATCGGGATGCGGCCGGCCGCCATCTCGGTCTGCCACTGGCCGCTGCTGCGAAACGGCACGTGAACGATGTCGATGCCGGCGCTGCTGCGAAACAGCTCGGTCGCCAGGTGCCCGGAGGTACCGACGCCAGCCGAGCCATAATCGAGCCGTCCGGGCCTTGCGCGGGCGATCTCGATCACTTCCTTGACCGACTTCGCCTCAAAGGCTGTATGCACGCAGAGCACCGACTGCGTCTCCGCCACCAGCATGATCGGCGCCAGGTCGTCGACCTGGTAGGGGCGCTTCGCCCGCAGGCTCACATTGACCGCCAACGGCTGCCCGGTGAACAGCAGCACGTGTCCGTCGGGTACCGAACGCACGACCGCCTCGGTGCCGATATCGCCGTCCGCACCGGTGCGGTTCTCGACCATCACCGGCTGGCCGGTCGCCTCGGGCACGCGCGCCGCCAGCAACCGCGCGACCGCATCGATGCTGCCGCCGGCGCCGAACGGCACTACCAGCCGCACCGGACGCAGCGGCCACGATGGCTCCTGAGCCAATGCAGGCACCGAGAAGCAAAGGACGGCGAGGCAGAGGGAAACCATGGCCAGGGAAGCGGCACTTCGGTTGCGCATCTCATGCCCCTCCAGGCTGGCGGATATCGAATACGGTACCTGACTGTTCTGGTTTCTGCATGGAACAGCCGGAGCCGCATGCAGCCGATACCATCCCGCAACCAGACGATCCGTGCAACCGGCGGCACCCGCAGTCGCACGGCGCAGGCACTACAATCCGCCCGCCTACCCCAGACAGGACACCGCCCGATGCTTGCTCCGAACCGATCGAACGCCCGCCCCGCCGCCGCCGTTGCGGTGGCCCTGCTGCTCGCGCTGCCGGCGACCGTCCTCGCGCAGGCCTGGCCATCCAAGCCGATCCGCGTGGTGGTGCCGTTCCCCGCGGGCGGCGGCATCGACACGGTGGCGCGCATCGTCGTGCCGAAGATGAGCGAGGCGCTCGGCCAGCCGATGGTGATCGACAACCGCTCCGGCGCCGGCGGCACGGTCGGCACCGAGGTCGTCGCACGCGCGACGCCGGACGGTCATGTGCTGCTGGCCACCTTCGCCAGCCACTCGATGAACGCGACGCTCTATCGCGACCTGTCCTACGACACCGAGAAGGCCTTCGCGCCGATCTCGCTGATCGCGACCGTACCCAACATCCTGATCGTGCATCCCTCGCTGCCGGCGAAGACCGTCGGCGACCTGGTCGCACTCGCGCGCAAGCGCCCCGGCGACATCAACTACGCCTCGGTCGGCAACGGCACGCCGGCGCACCTGTCGGCCGAGCTGTTCAACATGATGGCCGGGGTCAGGATGACCCACATCCCTTACAAGGGCGCGGCGGCCTCGATCATCGGCATGATCACCGGTGAGACGCAGCTCACCTTCACCACCGTGCTGATCGCGCTGCCCCACGTGAAGGCGGGCAAGCTGCGCCCGCTCGCCGTGGCCACGCTCGCGCGCACTCCGCTGCTGCCCGAGGTGCCGACCGTCGACCAGTCCGGCCTGAAGGGCTACGAGTCGATCGCGTGGTATGGCCTGCTGGCCCCCGCCGGCACGCCGGGACCGGTCGTCGACCGGCTGAACGCCGAACTCGTGCGCTCGGTGCAGACGCCGGAAGTGCGCGACAACCTGCTGCGCCAGGGCACGGAAATCGTCGCGAGCTCGCCCGCGCGCTTCGCGCAGGTGATCCGTGAAGACATCGTGAAGTGGACGAAGGTGGTGAAGGCGGCGGCGGTCAAGCCAGACTGAGGCCGCCCATGGCCGTCGCACGCGGTCATCCCGGCGTCCATGTCGAGGAGATGCCCGCCGGCTTGAAAGCCATGGCGGGAGTGCCCACCGCGATCGCGCTGTTCGCAGGCTGGTCTGCCCGCGGCGCGCTTGACGAAGCGACACGCGTGCGCAGTTTCACCGAGTTCGAGCGCGAGTTCGGAGGGCTCGATCCGCGCTCGCTGCTCGGCTATTCGGTGAAGCATTTCTTCGACAACGGTGGCAGCGACGCCTGGGTGGTTCGCATCGCCGGCGCCGCGACCCAGGCAGGCATCGATGGCACGGTACTCACGCCTGCGGACGACGACTTTCACGCCGCGCTGCTCGCACGATTCGGCGTCGGGTCAGTCACCGATCGCATCGACCTGTTCAACCTCGTCTGCGTGCCCGGGCTGGTGCACGCACCAACGCTCGCACGCCTGCAGGCGGAGTGCCGGCGCCGGCGCGCATTCCTGATCATCGATGCAGACCCGCAGGCCACGGTCGTGAGCATGGTCTCGGCCGGCACCCGCGGCCTTGCCGGGGAAGACGGGACGTTCTCCGCGATCTATTTCCCGTGGGTACGTGCGGTCGATCCAGCCCAGGGCGGCAGGGTGCGCGACTTCCCGCCATCCGGGTTCGTGGCGGGCGTGATGGCGCGCACCGACGGCAGACGCGGCGTATGGAAGGCCCCCGCCGGCAGCGAGGCCAGCCTGGCCGGGGCGCTCGCCCTGTCTGTCCCGATCAGCGATCCGCAGAACGGCCAGTCGAATCCCCTGGGGGTCAACTGCCTGCGCACGCTGCCGAAGCACGGCAACGTCGTGTGGGGCGCGCGCACGCTGTACGGGCAGGACGACCGTGCCTCGGAGTGGAAGTACATCCCGGTGCGGCGCACCGCGCTGTTCATCGAAGAGAGCCTGTACCGCGGCACCCGATGGGTGGTGTTCGAGCCGAACGACGAACGGCTCTGGGCGCAGGTCCGGTCGAACGTCGGCACCTTCATGCACGAC
Source organism: Bordetella parapertussis (assembly GCA_945877995.1). Lineage (GTDB taxonomy): Bacteria > Pseudomonadota > Gammaproteobacteria > Burkholderiales > CAIKXV01 > CAIKXV01. The sequence continues at coordinate 828 of CAMDXD010000143.1, read as the reverse complement.
CTGTGGCGGCAAGGCGCGTTCCAGGGGAGCAGCCCGCGCGAAGCCTGCTTCGTGAAGTGCGATCGCGAGACCATTACGCAGGACGACATCGACAACGGCATCGTGAACATCCTTGTCGGCTTCGCGCCGCTCAAGCCGGCGGAGTTCCGGGTGCTGCGCATCCAGCAGCACGCGGCGCCGCTGCCAGCGGTCACTCGACCCTGATCTTCGCGCGGTCGACCACCTCGGCCCAGCGCGTGATCTGCGCGCGCATCTGCCGCGTGCCCTCTTCGGGCGAGTTGGCGATCGGGATGAAGCCCAGGTCGGCGAGCCGGTCGGCCAGCGCGGCGCTGCGCATCGCGCCGCCGAACGCGCGGTTGAGGGTTGCCAGCACCGGCGCGGGGACGCCGGTGGGCGCGTACAGCCCCCAGTAGGTGTCCGCATCCACGCCCTTGATGCCGGCCTCCTCGAAGGTCGGCACGTCGCGCATCGCCGGGTTGCGCTGCCGACCGGTGACAGCCAGCGCGCGCAGCTTGCCGGCATCGACATGCGGACGTGCGCTGCTGATGCCGGAGAACTGCATGCTCACATGGCCGCCGAGCAGGTCGCTCATCGCCGGGCCCGTTCCCTTGTAGGGGATATGCACGATGTCCACGCCAGCCACCTGCTTCATCAGTTCGCCGGCGAGGTGCGTCGAGGCGCCCAGGCCGCCCGATGCGTAGTTGAGCGTGCCGGGCTTCGCCCGCGCGAGCGCGAGCAGGTCAGCCAGCGTCTTCGCCGGCACGCCCGGATGCGCGACCAGCACCACGGGTGCGGACGCGAGCATCGTCACCGCAGTCATGGACTTCA
>CAMDXD010000142.1 GCA_945877995.1 Bordetella parapertussis | reverse complement strand
GGATACGCCATAACGGCCGTCGCAAGGGCCACGACTAGGCTTACGGCCAACGTGTACCCCAGGACGCCGATGTAGTACGGGCTGGTGAACAACGCAACGTATTTGGCGAGGGTCGGGGTGGACTCCCGGAAAAACCAGCCGGCTGGATCCAGTCCGATACTGGCCAGTGCAAGCAGGGCGCCCGGCAGCAGGTAGCCGAGCGCCACGAGCAACGCGAGCGGGACAAGCATCGCCAGCGGTGGAACGCCAGCGATGCGAGGTGCGCGCTCAGCCACGGATTTCGCGGTTCCAGCGGTCGATGATGGCCGGGGTCCGGGCAAGAAGTGCGCGCAGCGGTGGCAGCACGCCCTGCGAGGGTGGCATCACGCGCTGCGCAAGCTCCCCTGTCACCACGGCGCGCCGGTTGGTGGGCGCGTACTGGATCATCTTGAAGAATTCGAGCTGGGGCTCGGGATCCAGCAGCGTATTCACCCACTCCAGCGCGAGCTTCTCGTTGCCGCCGCGGATCACCTGCGTGGGCGTTAGCGAAAAAAGGGAATTGGGGCCGAGCCGCCGGAAGTCCAGGAACTTGACGCCAGAGTCCATCATCGCGAGTACGCGGCCATCCCAGAGCCATCCGATGTCGGCCTCCTGGGTGGTGATCAGACGTTCCTGTTCAAGTGTCGTTCCCCAGAAGCGAACGATATAGGGCTTCAGACGCTGCAGGGCTTCGAACGCCGGATCGAGGTTGTCGATACTGCCACCGAGTGCCGTCGCAAGATGCCAGACGACGCTCGGGGTCCACGGATACGAAATGTCCGGCAGGGAGATCGACTTGCCGAACTCGCCCTTGCCGCCCCGCTCGAGGAATTCGACCCAGGTACGCGGCGGAGTCTTGATCCGGGTCCGGTTGAACCAGATGCCGGAACTGCCGTACTGGTAGGACACCCCGAAGCTGTCCCAGGGCGCGTGGAACAGGTCCGGGATGTCCTTCAGGTTGGGTACGCTTTCCGGCGTCAACCGCACGGCGAGTTTGCGGTCGATCAGCGCCAGTGCCAGCGGTTCGGAGTTGTCGATCGTATCCAGCGGCGGCCGGCCGGGCTGGCTCTCGATCTGGGACATCCATTGGGCAGGACCACCCAGCACGACCTTTACCTCGGCGCCGGTCCGCTTGCGAAAGAGCGGGATGAAATGGCTGCGGATCGACTGCTCCCAGCGGCCGCCGAAAGAAGTGACGGTCACGCTGTTCTGCTGGCCGAACACCAGGTTCGGAGACGACATCGGCAGCATCGCTGCCGTCAGGCCGGTATAGCGCAGGATACGGCGACGGTTCTGGTCCATCTTCGTGCTCTCCTTGGCTGGGTGTTCGACGGGTGGCTTGCAACTGGATGCGCCGCGCGGTCAGCGCGGTGCGATCGAAAGGTTTTCCTTGACCACGCGGTGGGTGCCGCTCCAATGCGCCTCGATCAGGCGGCAGACGGCTTCCGCATCGCCCTTGCGGCAGGCGCGATAGAGCTCCAGGTGCTCACGCTCCCAGCGCCGGACGTTGTCGGCGAATACGGTATCGTTCGGTATGCAGAGATAACGTCCAAGACTTCGTCGTACCCCGTCCACCAGCTTGATCAAGCGGGGCCAGCCACAGGCCTCGACCACCGTGCAGTGGAACGTCTGGTTGAGCGAATACCAGGCCGGGAGGTCGTCGTGCGCCGTGCGCATGCGATCGATGGCGTCCTTCATCACCGCCAGATCGATCGAGGTCAGCTGCGCAACTGCCCGTCGAGCGGCCATGCTTTCCAGCGCCATGCCCAGTGCATAGAGCTCTTCCAGGTCCGCTTCCGACAGTTCCGGAACGATCGCCCCGCGATTGGGGAGCAAGGTCACGAGGCCTTCGCTTGCAAGCGCGAACAGCGCTTCGCGGATCGGGATACGGCTGACGTCCAGTTCCTTCGCCAGCCGGTCCTGCCAGAGTTTCTCGCCGGGTGGGTAGCGCCCGACCATGATCCCGTCGCGGATGCGCGAGGCTGCGAACTGCATCGAAGAGCCCTGCGCCGCGAGGGTCGCGCGCGAGGGGCGCGCTACAGGATTGGCCATTTTCCGGGCACTTGAAGGTTACCGCGCTTGAGCAGCTTGTCGCCCAGCTCAGCGCAACGGTCCATGATCTCATCCTCGTCGACGGTGAGTACCTTGCGGTTTTCCATGATCAGGCGACCGTTGACGTAGACAGTCTCGACCGCATCACCACTGGCCGAGTACACCAGATTCTGAACCTCGCTGTAGTTCGGGAACCACTCAGGCCGGCGCATGTTGATGACGATGATATCGGCCTTCTTGCCGGGCTCCAGCGAGCCGATCGAGTCCTGCATGCCGATCGCCTTCGCGCCGTTGATCGTAGCCATCTCGATCGCGTCCTCGGCAAAGGAAATCCCGGCGTCGTTGCGATAGTCCTTCGGCAGTACGGCTGCGAGATACATGGTTCGGATCATGTCTGCATAGTTCGAACAGTCGGCCGCATCGGACCCGATGGCGACGTTCACGCCGTGCTCGAGCATCTCCGGGAAGCGCCCTTTCGAGGACAGTTCATAGTTGAGTTTCAGCGCGGTCGAGGGGCAGTGGATGACATTGGTGCCGGTCTCCTTGAGCATGCGGATCTCGCGATCAGCGACATGGATCATGTGCACCAGAACGACATTGGTGCCGAGCGCCCCGATGCGGTACATGTTCTCGACCGGGCGGTTGCCCGTCTTCATCCGTGTGTCGGTGACCTCTTCGGTCATCGCTGCCAGATGCAGGTTGAGCGTGGTGCCGTAATCGTCGGCCATCTTCTTGGAATCGATGTAGAGCTTGTCCGTGCAGCGGCCCAGGCCGACCACGTCCACGCAGGGCTTGAGCAGGCCCCCATTGAATCCGTCGCGGTAAGTCTTCAGGAAGTTCTCGTTCTCGCGCAGGCAGGTGGCGGTATCTTCGAGCAGCATGCCGTGGCCAAGGATCGCCTGGTCGAACGAGCGCCGGCCCATCAGGCCGCGCATGCCGATATGGCTCAACCCTTCGATGACGGCTGACGGGTTGTATGACCCCGCTTCCAGGAACGTGGTGGTCCCGCTCTTGAGCGTCTCCAGCAGCACGATCAGGCCGCCGATGATCTCGTCCTCGGGCGTGAGGATAGTGGCCACGTTGCCGTGCACATAGTTGGACCAGAGCCAGCCCCCCAGACCCTCCGGTGCGAGTCCGCGGTGCATCGTGTGATAGAAATGCAGGTGCGAGTTGACGAACCCGGGCATCACCAGCTTGCCCCGGCAGTCGCGCGTGGACCTGGCGTCGTACCGGGCACTCAGGTCGGCCAGTTTCCCTACGGCAACGATGTCCGTGCCGCGCAGTGCGACCGCGCCGTCGCGGTAGATGCGGCGCTGCGTGTCCACCGTGATGACGGTGCCGCCTGCGAGCAGCACATCAACGTTCTCCTTCATGACCTTCCTCCGTGGTTCGCATCATGTTCACTGCATGGATTGCTTCGGTCAGGGGACATCCAGGCAAACGGTCGCGCCAGTACGGGCGGACTCGTCAATCGCAAGCGTCGTCGCAAGCGTGCGGCGCGCCTGCTCGGCGGTCGGGATCGTTGCCGGACGCCCGGTACGCACCAGTTCGATGAAGGCGCGGGTCTCATCGGCGAGCGGGCCCCAGAATTCTCCCTGCGCCCAGTCTCCATAGCTGGAGCTGCCCAGGAAGGCGGACTTGATCGCATGGTTGGGCACGTAGCCATGCATCACGCCATGCTCCGAGTACATGAAGTGGTTGCGCCGCTCGTCTTCGAGCGATAGCACGCCGTGCGTGCCGATCAGTTCGAGCCGGGGCGATTGACCCAGGGTCGGGTATTGCTCGGGCAGCGCATACGCAATTCCGGCCGAGACGACCGCCCCGTCCGAGAACTTGAGCGTCGCCCAGACCAGATCATCGATATCATAGCCCGCGTTGCGGAAGACCTCGCCGTTGCCACGGGCATGCACTTCCACCACGCGTTGGGGCGCCATGAACCAGGTCACCATGTCGATCCAGTACACGAGTACGTCGACGACTGGGCTCACCTGGGGGCAGCGCTTGAGAATCTGGAACGCCTGCGCGCGAGAGTTGTAGACCCGCACCGTGCCCCCGATCACGCGTCCCAGTGCACCTCGCTCGATGTTCTCCTTGGCCACCTGATACTGGCGCTGATAGCGCGGGGTGTGGGCGATCCGATAGGGCACGCCGGCGCGCGCGGCCGCGTCCACCAGCGTGTTCGCATCGGCCATCGACAACGCCATCGGCGTGTCACTCATGACCGGCTTGCCGGCCTCGAGCGCCTGGAGGATGGGCGGCGTGTGGGTATGTTCCGGCGTGGCGACCAGCACGGCGTGGACGTCCGGGCGTTCGACGGCTTCGGTGACGTCGACGGTGGCGATCGAGGCACCGACCTCGTCGGCAAGCGCCCGCGCCCGACCGATGTCGATGTCGACCACGGCGACGATACGGGTGGCCGGATGCTTGCTGGCGATCCGGGAGCGGGTCGACCCGATGCGTCCCGCGCCGATGACTGCGATGCCGAATGTGTCCATCGATTCGTGTTCCTTCTATTCCAGGCGTGCGCCCGAGGCCTTGACGATGGCCCCGTAGCGGGCGATTTCGGCCGCGATGAATGCCGAAAACTGTTCGGGGGTCGTGCCGACCGGCTCGATGCCCTGCTTGAGCAGCTGCGAGCGCACTTCGGGCGCGCTGACGGCGGTCTTCACTTCGTCACTCATCCGTTTGATGATCGCCGCCGGCGTGCGCGCCGGGTAGAGCACGCCGTACCAGCTCACGACGTCGATGGCGGGGAAGCCCAGTTCCACGAAGGTCGGGATTTCCGGCGCCACTTCGCTGCGCTTGCCACCGGTGATGGCGATGGGCCGCAACTTGCCTGCACGCACGAATGGCAGCGACGACGGGATGGCGCTGATGCCGGAGGACACTTGACCACTGACCATGTCAGCCACAGCGGGCCCCGCACCCTTGTAGGGAATGTGGACGATGTCCACGCCAGCCGCAGTCTTGAAAAGCTCGCCGGTCAGGTGATGTACGCTGCCGGTCCCGGGCGTCGCGTACTGCAGCGCGCGCGGTTTGGACCGGGCAAGGGCGATCAACGACTTCAACGAGTCGGCCGGGACGGACGGGTGGACTGACAGCAGCAGCGCCGCGTGCGCCGCGTAGGAGACCGGTGCCAGGTCGTTGACCGGGTCATAGGTCATCTTCGGGTACAGGTGCTGGTTGATCGTGATTTCGGCCGAGGTGCTGAACAACACCGTGTAGCCATCCGGAGCGGACTTGGCGACCGCGTCGGCGCCGATCATGCCGCTGGCACCGGCCCGGTTCTCGATCACCAGTGGCTGTCCCAGCAGTCCCGGTTCGGCCAGCTTCTGCGCCGTCAGTCGTGCAAACAGGTCGAGACCGCCGCCGGGGGGGAAGGGCACAATCACCCGAATCGGTTTGCCGGGCCACGCCTGCGCGGCGACCGGTGTCCAAGGTGACGCCGATGCGGCAGCGACCAGCCAACAGAGGGCGGCTGCCCAGCGTATCTCAGTCCCCGCCGCAGGGATCACTCGCAGTGGGTCAGACAAGTATTTCGTCTTCGTGCGCATCGGTCGATCTCCTGGTGAGTCAGTCGAGGCGTACCTTGGCGGCCCTGGCCACTTCGGTCCAGCGCGCAAGCTCGCGCTTGACGAAGTCGGCTGCCTCCGGGGTACTCAGCGGCAACGGTTCCATTCCGAACTCGGCCAGGCGCTCCACATAGTCTGCAGCGCCAGTGACCTTGTTCAGCGTGTCATGGATCCGCTTCACGATCGCAGCTGGCGTCTTGGCAGCGACCGCGACGCCGGCCCAGGACGAGGACTCGACGCCGGGCAGACCCGCCTCGGCAAACGTCGGCACCGTGGGGAGCAGGGCGGTGCGCCTGGGTTGCGCGACGGCCAGCGCGCGCATCCGGCCTGCCTTCAGGTGCGCCAGCACCGGCCCCGGATCATTGACCATCAGGTCCACTTCGCCCGCCAGCATCGCGGTGGCGGCCGGGCCGCCACCCTTGAACGGCACATGCGTGATGTCGATGCCCGCGCGCATTCGCAGGAGTTCCCCGGCGAGATGGATGACTGCGCCCGTCCCCGACGATCCGAACGTGACCCGACCGGGCTGCTTGCGCGCCAGGGCGACGAGGTCGGGGACGCTGTTTGCCTCAAGCCCTCCCCGGACCAGCAGGACATGCGGCGAGAACGCGACCAGCCCGGCCATCGTGAAATCCCGAGCGATGTCGTATTTGAGATTTCCGTAGACGGCAGGATTGACCGAGAAAGTGCTGTTGGAGCCGAACAGAAGGGTGTGGCCGTCGGCATTCGTCTCAAGCACGAGTACCGGGGCGATCGTGCCGGCGGCGCCAGGACGGTTGTCCACGATGACCGGCCGGCCCCACGCGTCGGTCAGGCGCTGCCCGACGATGCGTGCGACGACGTCCGTGAACCCGCCTGGTGCAAACGGCACGACCATGCGCACGGGTCGGTTCGGGAAACTCGCAGGGGCCTGCCCGACGGCTTCCGCAGCAATTGCGCAGGTGGCAAACAGTCCGAGCAGCGCGCCCGGGACGGCGCACCGACACCGACGCTGCAGGACACTGATCAGGGTCCGCGAAAAGTCGTGCATGCAAAGCCTCCTCAGCCGTGCAAATCGTCAAAGAACTGGGCCATGTCGGAGAGGTCGGACAAGGCATCCACCCGCATCCGCAGGCGCGCGATCGCCGCGGCGTCCAGCGGCCGGGCACCGAGGCGAAAACATTCGTCGAACTTGCCGTCGATCTCCGCCTGGGCCAACGGGGCTTCTTCGCTGCCAGGCACGTGGGCGACGGTACAGGCAAGCCTTAGACCCTCTTGCGTGATGATCTCGACGTCGACCGGACCACGATCACCGGTACGGGTTGAATCAACCACGACCTGAACCTTCGGAATGTGACGGTTGATCTCGGGGTCGAACGCGGCGTCAGGCTGGATCTCCGCGAGTCCAAGCTTCTGGCGCACCAGCATGCAGGCGGCCGAATAACGGATGCTGAACTGCGCGGCGACCTGCGGGTCCTGCTGCGGGTCGTAGGCCATGCCGACGATGGTGTCGATGTAGGGCGAGACTGTGATCGTTATCGATCGCACGTCGTCGGGTTTCAGGCGATATTCGCGCACGAGGCGGAGTACGCCTTCGATCGCCGTGTGATTGCACCCGCAACTCGGGTACTTCTTGATGCTGAGGCGGTGGTTGTCAAAGCGGGTGCCCAACGCCTCCAGCATGGGCTGAGGGTCCCCGGCCTGGTAAAGGGCGTACAGACCGAACGGGCCTTCAAAGACTTCCGCCGGGGCGGTGATGCCCTGTCGGGCAAGGCGAGCCGACAACACACCGGCGCGCGCCGCGAATCCAGACAGCATGCGCTTTGCGAGCGATGGCTCGATGTTGGTCTGCTGCGTGCCACAGGCCTGCACATAGGCGAGCCCAAGCGCATGGCGCGTGGTCAATGCGTCCAGCCTGAAAAGGCGGCAGGCGGCGATGGTCGCGCCGAACACGCCGAACGTGGAGGTATAGTGGAAACCGCGGTGGGGCGGACGGGTCGATACCCCCATGCGCGCAAGCAGGTCGGAAGCGATGACCACCGCGTCCAGAAATTCCGCACCGCTGCGGTGCTCGAGTTCGGCCACCGCGAGTGCAGCGGGAATGACCGAGATGTTGACGTGCACAGGCGCGTCACGTCCAAGGCAATCGTAATCCAGGGCTGCAGCGGTCATGCCATTCACGAAAGCTGCTGATGTGGCAGGGAGCTTTGTCCCGAAGCCCCACACACTGCTCTGTCCCGGGCCGGCCTCGTCCTGCATCACGGTGAGGGTATCGGCACATCCCGGCGCAGACGAGCCCGCCCAAGCTACGGCGAGCGTATCGAGCAGGAACAAGCGTGCGGCCCGTCGTGCCGACTCCGGGATGGCCTCAGTCGTCAAGGTCGCGGCATGGGACGCGATGCGCCCGCTCACGGACTGGCCAGCCAGAGGTTTCGCCTCACCTGCTGCACGATCCATCGTCCGCTCCCACGCGTTTTGTATACTTTTATATAAACATACTGTGAAGTCAAGAGGTACGGCCAAGGCTGCCGTAGGCCGCATGTATCACGTGTTGACACATCGGCGATGCAAAGAGTTCGCTTGCAACGCTCGCATGCCGTAAGCGGAGGGATCGACCGCAAGGGGGAGGCCGGGGTTGCCCTCCAAAACGACCGGCTGCGCAGACATAGCCGCATCAAGCAGGATGCGAAGTCCGTGCACCAACAGGCTGACGATCCTGCTGGGACCACAGGTGCCTCAGTTCAGCCGATCGCCCGCGAACCGGACCACCTTCGCCCACTTGGCAATCTCAATTTCGATGAATGCCTTGAACGTGGCGGCGCTGACGATCGCCGGTTCGGCGCCTTCGCTACGCAGCCGCTCGACGACGTCGGGCAGTTGGAGCACGGCGGCGACATCGGCATTGATCCGGGTGACGAGGTCGCGGTCGGTGCGCGCGGGCGCGCTCAACCCGTTCCAGGCGACGGCCTCGTAGCCGCGCAAGCCGGACTCGTCGATGGTCGGCAGCGACGGCATGGCGGGCGATCGCTTGAGGCTGGTCACCCCGATCGCGCGCACCCTGCCGGCCTTGATCAGGGTGACCGCCGAGGTGAGCGTCGTCACGGCGAGATCCACGTGGCCGCCGACGAGGTCTGCGAGCACCGGGGCGCTGCCCTTGTACGGGATGTGCACGATCTGCACGCCAGCCATCACGTTGAACAGTTCGCCCGCCAGATGGTTGGAGCTGCCGGCACCGGAACTGCCGAAGTTGAGGGCACCCGGCCGGCTGCGGCCCAATGAGATCAGCTGCGTTACCGTTTGCGCCGGCACCGACGGGTTGAGCACGATCACCAGCGGCACGGTATTGAACAATGCGATGGGTTCGAAGTCGCGTACCGGGTCGAACGGAAGCTTCTGACCGAGACTGGGCACGATGGTGAACGGCACCGGGGTGACCAGCAGGGTGTACCCGTCCGGGGCTGCCTTCGCCACGATCTCGGCGCCGATCACCGTCGTGCCGCCCGGGCGGTTGTCCATCAGTACGGGTTGACGCCAGCGTTCCGAAAGTCGCTGCCCGACGACGCGCGCGATCAGATCCGTTCCACCGCCGGGCGGGAAGGGAATGACCAGCCGCACGGGTCGGGCGGGATACGCCGACTCGGCGGCCTGCGCGAGTG
>CAMDXD010000141.1 GCA_945877995.1 Bordetella parapertussis | reverse complement strand
AACCCACAGCGGCCATCGAGGTCGGCCGCTTCTCCGCCGAGCGCGAGGGCACGGGGTCGCCGGCCGGATGGAAACCGCTGACGTTCCGCAACATCGAACGGCATACCCGCTACTCGCTGGTGCGCGACGGCGGGATCACCGTGCTGCGCGCCGATGCCGACGCCTCCGCCTCCGGCCTGGTGCGCGAGCAGACGATCGACCTGAAGGCGTTCCCGATCATCGAATGGCGCTGGCGGGCCGACAACGTGCTGTCGAAAACCGATGTCAAGACCAGGGCTGGCGACGACTACGCGGTACGCCTGTACATCACCTTCGCGCACGACGCGAACTCGATCTCGCTCGCCGACCGCGCAGCCCGCGCGATCTACGGGCAGCTTCCGCCACGCGCGGCGATCAACTACATCTGGGATGCCCGATCGCCGGTCGGAACGACCGTCCCGAACGCATACACCGACCGGGTGCGGATGATCGTCGTCGAGAGTGGTGGCGCGCGCGTGGGCGAGTGGATCACCTACCGGCGCGACCTGGCCGAGGACTTCCGCAAGGCGTTCGGCTACGACGCCCCGCTGGTGTCGGGCATCGCAGTCATGACCGACACGGATAACACCAGCGAGAAGGCGACGGCATGGTTCGGGGATATCCGCTTCGTTGCGCAGCGGTGAACGCTTGACCACCCGCCGCCGTCTCGTGCTGCTCGGTGGAGGACACAGCCACCTGGCCGTGATCACCGCCGCGCGCGACTGGCAGGATACGGTCGAGGTGACCCTGGTCAGTCCCGATGCGCTGACCGCCTACTCGGGAATGGTCCCCGGGGTAATCGCCGGCCACTACCGGGCCCATGAATGCCTGATCGACATCGGGCGGCTCGCCACGCGCTCGGGCATACGCTTCATCCGGACGGCAGCCGTCGGGCTTGATCCGGTGCAGAAGACGATCCGCCTCGAGGAGGGCACCGTGCTTTCGTACGACATCGTGTCGATCGATGTCGGCGCCACGCCCCAGGCCACGCCCGCGCTCGCCGGGGCGATCGACCGCGGCCACTGCGGCGACATGACGATCGCGCCGTGCAAGCCGTTCCCGTTGCTGATGGACAGGCTCGATCGCTTCATTGGCGATCACGACACACGACCGCGGCCGGTCGACCTCTGCGTGGTCGGCGCAGGGCTCGCGGGCATCGAGGTCGCCCTGGCGCTGGCCTTCCGGGTGCGCACCCATGCCGACGCAAGGGTTCACCTGCTGTGCGGCGACGCGCGGCTGATGCCGTCCGCGCCGGGTCCGGTCGGCGCTGCACTGGAGCAGGCCTGCGCCGACCACGGCGTGGCCCTGGTACGCAACACGCGCATCGAGTCGGTAGAGCCGGGTTCACTGGTTGCCGTGGACGGCCGCCGGGTCCGTGCCGACCTCGCGCTGATCGCGACCGGGGCCGGCGCGCCCGCCTGGCTCGAACACAGTGGACTCGCGCTGGACCCGCAGGGCTTCATCGCTGTGGCGCCGACGCTCGCCAGCGCATCGCATCCTTCGGTGTTCGCGGCTGGAGACTGCGCGTCGATGCTGCAGCATCCGCGCCCGAAAGCCGGCGTATACGCCGTCCGCCAGGGCCCGCCGCTCGCGGCGAACCTGCAGCGGGCCCTGGCGGGCGAAGCGCCGGACCCGTTCACGCCACAGCGGGAAGCACTGGCGCTCGCAGCGCTCGGGCCGCGCAGTGCGGTGGCCATCCGCAACGGGTTGATCCTCGGCGGGCCGGCAAGTCGACGCTATCTCGGCAGCGCGTTGTCCGCCGCACTCGCGCGACGGCTGTGGCAATGGAAAGACCGGATCGACCGGGCGTTCGTCGAACGTTTTTCCTGATGGCGGAAGATCAACGCGCCGCCGTGAGTCCCTCTACCAGCCGCCCGATCGCCTCGACCACCTCGTCGCGCCGGATCGCGCCGTACGACACCCGCAGCAGGCATGGATCATCCACGCCGAACGCCATCCCCGGGATCACCGCGACCCGATGCTCGGCGATCAGCCGCATCGCCAGCGCGAGCGAGTCCTGCGGTGTCGTCAGCCGCAACAGGCAGTAGAACGCACCCCGGGTGCGCGGCACGACGACCCGCGGCGCCAGCGGCGTGAGGGCGGCCAGCACCGCCTCGCGCACCTCGGTCAGCACCGCGATGCGCGGCAGGCACCAGGCACGCCCCTCGGCCAGCGCGGCCGTCGCCGCCAGCTGCGACACCACCGGCGGGCAGATCAGGTTGGTGTCCTGGATCTTCGCGATCGCCGGATACAGGTGCGCCGGGATCACCATGTACCCGACGCGCCAGCTGGCGAATCCATAGGCCTTCGACAGCGAATGGAGCGATACCGTGTGGCCATCGGCCCCCGGCAGCGATCCGGGCGAGAAGGCGCGCTCGCCCTCGTGCACGAAGTACTCGTAGGCCTCGTCGCTGACGTGGTAGAGCCCGTGCGCAGCGCACAGCCGGTTGACCGCCGCGAGGATTTCCCGCGGGTAGACCGCGCCGCTGGGGTTGTTCGGCGACACGGTGACGATGGCGCGCGTGCGCGGGGTGATCGCCCGCGCGAGCGCGTCGACATCGAGCTGGTAATCAGCATCCGTCGGCACGCCCACCGCACGCCCGCCGACCAGGGTCACCGCCATCTGCTGGTTGAAGTACCAGGGCCGCGGCAGGATCACCTCGTCGCCAGGGTCCAGGATCGCCAGCATCAGGTTGAGGAACGCCATGTTGCCGCCGGCGGTGACAACCACCCGCTGGCCGGGGCCGATGGCCATGCCGTTGTCCGCAGCCAGCTTGGTGGTGATCGCGGCCACCAGGGCATCGGTGCCGTGGACGGCCTGGTACTTGTTGAGCGCAGGGTCGCGGCCCAGCGCCTCGACCGCGGCGAACACCGACGCGGGCGGCGCGTAGTACACCACGCCTTGCCCCAGCGACAGCGTGCCTGGATGCTCGCGGATCGCCTGCGCAACCAACGGGATGATTGGCGCCTGCACCGCCAGCGCACGCTGCGATACCGGGAGCGGCATGCCGGGCGTCAGGTCTTCAGCGTGAACGGGTTGAAGTCGGTCCTGCGGTCGAAGTAGTCCTCGTGCTCGACCCGCTTGAGCCAGTTCACGATGCGGTAGGTGAACGGCAGTGCGACGATCTCCCAGCCCACCTTGAGCAGGTAATTGGCGCCCATCACCGCGACCAGCAGTTCGTTCGACCAGACGCCGTAGAAGGCCACCGGATAGAAGATCAGGGTGTCGACCCCTTGCCCGACACCGGTAGAGCCGATCATGCGCGCCCACAGCCCGCGCCCCTGAGACCTCACCTTCATCTGCGCCAGTACATAGGCGTTCACGAACTCGCCCGCCCAGAACGCGATCAGCGAAGCCACGACGATGCGCGGTGTCGCGCCGAAGATGGTCTCGTAGGCCGGCTGGTTGGTCCACCCCGCGGCTGGCGGAAGCTGCACGATGACCCAGGCCATGAACGACGCGAACGCGAGCGCCGCGAAGCCGGCCCATACGACGCGCCGGGCGCGCGCATAACCGTAGACCTCGGTCAGGATGTCGCCGAACACATAGGAGATCGGAAAGAACAGCACGCCGGCACCGAATGCGAAGGTGCCGATCAGCGGCAGGTCGAGCTCGGCGACCTTGGCTGGCCCGATCAGGTTGGAGCACAGCAGCACGCATACGAACCCGGCCATCACCAGGTCGTAATAGCGGTAGGTGCGCTGCCCTGTCACCGGCGCCCCGGGGAGTTCGCCGCCTGCGTGCCGCGCTGGTGCGCCGCTCATCGCATACCGGGCAACATGCCCTTCATGCCGCGCATCATCTTCGCCATCCCGCCCTTGCTCACCATCTTCATCATCTTCTGCGCAGATTCGAACTGGTTCAGGAGCTGGTTGACCTGCTGCACGCTGACCCCGGCACCCGAGGCGATCCGGCGCTTGCGAGACGCCTTCAGGATCTCCGGTTTCGCCCGCTCTGCAGGCGTCATCGACAGGATGATCGCCTCCTGGCGCAGGATCATGCGGTCATCGACCTTCGCACCCTGGGCCATCTTCGCCAGGTCGCCCGGCAGCTTGTCGAGCAGCGACGACAGCCCGCCCATCTTCTTCATCTGCCCGATCTGCTGGCGGAAGTCTTCCAGGTCGAAACCCTTGCCGGACTTCATCTTCCGGGCGAACTTCTCGGCTTCGGCGACGTCGACGTTCTTCTGCGCGTCCTCGATCAGCGACAGCACGTCGCCCATGCCCAGGATGCGCGAGGCCATGCGCTCGGGATGGAACGGCTCGAGCCCGGTGAGCTTCTCGCTGACCCCCGCGAACTTGATCGGCTTGCCGGTGACCGCGCGCACCGACAGCGCGGCACCGCCGCGCGAATCGCCATCCAGCTTGGTGAGGATCACGCCAGTCAGGGGCAGCGCCTCGCCGAACGCCCTGGCGACGTTGACCGCGTCCTGGCCCTGCATCGCATCGACGACGAACAGCGTCTCGACCGGCTTGACCGCCGCATGCAGCGCGCGGATCTCGGCCATCATCGCTTCGTCGATCGACAGTCGGCCCGCGGTGTCGACGATCAGCACGTCGAAGTAGTGGCGCTTCGCATGGTCGAGCGCCCCGAGGGCAATGTCGACCGGCTTCGCCTCTGCCGGCGCCTCGAAGAATCCCGCATCGACCTGCTTCGCAAGCGTACGCAACTGCTCGATCGCGGCGGGGCGATACACGTCGGCCGAACAGAGCAGCACCTTCTTCTTCTGCGCGATCAGCAGCTTGGCGAGCTTGCCAGATGACGTCGTCTTGCCGGAGCCTTGCAGTCCGGCCATCAACAGCACGGCCGGCGGCTGCACCGCGAGGTCGAGGCCGACGCCGGCGTCGCCCATCAACGCGATCAGTTCGCGGTGAACGATGCCGACCACCGCCTGGCCTGGGGTGAGGCTGGTCAGGACGTCCTGTCCGAGCGCCCTCTCGCGCACCCGCGCAATGAAATCCTTCGCCACAGGCAGCGCCACATCGGCATCGAGCAGCGCCAGGCGCACTTCGCGCAGCGCATCGGCGATGTTCGACTCGGTGATGCGCGCCTCGCCCTTCAGCGATTTGACGACGCGCGACAGGCGTTCGGTCAACGATTCGAGCATATCGCCTCCGCTGGGCCGGACCGATTGGCTGCATCGGCAGCGGGCGCGTCGATGCGGCGCGCGCACTGCGCGTTGCCGGGCATCCAGCACCGGCGCGAAAGGTCGTTCGTGTAGACTAGAATCATGTCCGGAAGTCTACCGTATCTGTTGAGCGCGCTAGCCTATGGCGCATTCGCCGCATACCTCGGCCACCCGTTGACGCGCGGCCGTCTGCCGCGCCCCCTGCCTTCCGCTCCCGGACAGAAAATCGAGTTGCCGACGCGCTGGCATGCACCCTGGGGCGAACAGACCCTCGTTGGCACCATCCTGCTGATCCACGCCTGGAGCGTGGGTGCCGCGGTGTTCCACGACGGGCAGGTCTTCGTCGGCGTCGGCGTCGCAATGTCCGCGATCGTGCTGGTGACGGTAGCCATCCACTGGTTCAGCAGCTTCTTCTACAACCTGCGCGGCCTGCAATTGCTGGTGTTTCCGGTGGCCGCGCTGTGCGCTCTTGCGCCAGCCGTGCTGGGCGCGCACGAGCCCATGCCCAATGCCGGCGTCTGGATGCTCACCGCGCATGTGATCGTCGCGCTGCTGGCCTATGGGCTGCTGACGATCGCCGCGCTGCATGCGCTGCTGCTGTCCTCGCTCGATCGGCAGTTGCGCACCGGTACGCTGCCAGCGCTCCTGATCGGGCTGCCGCCGCTGCTGACGATGGAAAAGATGCTTTTCCGGATCATCGTCGCCGGCTTCGTGCTGCTCTCGGCCACCGTGCTCAGCGGGCTCCTCTTCTCCGAAGAAATGTTTGGCATACCGCTCACGTTCACGCACAAGAACGTGTTCACGCTGGTTTCCTGGGCCATCTTCGCGGCGCTGCTGGTCGGCCGGTTCCTCTTCGGCTGGCGCGGTCGGATCGCGCTGCGCTGGACCCTCTGGGGGTTCGGGGCGCTCCTGCTGGCCTACGTGGGCACGAAATTCGTGGTCGAGGTGCTGCTCGGCCGGTGATTGACAGCGTGTGCGGGCAGCATCCGGCGCCCGCGGGCCCCTAAACTGACATCTTCGTCACCGACATACGGGAACCCTTGAACGAGACCTCCCTGCAGACGCTGCTGGTCGCGCTGTTCATCCTGCTGCTGCTGTCCGGCTTCTTCTCGATCGCCGAAACCAGCATGATGGCGCTCAATCGCTACCGGTTGCGCCACCTGGTCAGCAGGGGCAACCGGGGCGCGATCATGGCCACCGCCCTGCTCGATCGCACCGACCGGTTGCTCGGCGTCGTGCTGCTCGGCAACAACTTCGTCAACAGCCTGGCGGCGGCGCTGTTCACGGTGATCATGTTCCGGACGCTCGGCGAGAACGAATGGGCCCTGTGGATCGGCAGCGCCGGGGTGACCTTCTGCATCCTGGTCGTGTCCGAGATCACGCCGAAGATCATCGGCGCAACCTATCCGGAACGTATCGCGCTCGCGTCTGCCTACGTGCTCACCCCGCTGCTGCGCGTGGCCTGGCCGGTCGTCTGGTTCGTCAACCTGTTCGTGCAGTCGATCCTCTGGGTGCTGCGGCTCAAGCGCAGGGACGAAGGGGCGCAGAACATGACACCCGAGGAACTGCGCACCCTGGTGCTCGAGGGCGGGCACTACATCCCGCAGAAACACCGGAGCATCCTGGTCAACCTGTTCGAACTCGAGCAGGTCACCGTCGACGACGTGATGATTCCGCGCGGGCAGGTCGAATGGCTCGACCTCGAATCGCCGCCCGAGCAGTTGCTGGCGGAGATCGCCACCTGCTACCACACCCGGCTGGTCGTCTGCCGGGGCGACCTCAACAATGTCACAGGCATCCTGCATGTGCGTCGCGCGCTGTCGCTGGTGCGCCAGGGCGGGCTCGCCGAGGCGGCGGATGTCGAAGCGCTGCTGGCGCAGCCCTATTTCGTGCCGGCGGGCACCGCGCTGTTCACCCAGATGGCGAATTTCCAGGAGCAGCACGAGCGGATCGGACTGATCGTCGACGAATACGGCGAGCTTCAGGGCCTGGTGACCCTGGAAGACATCCTCGAGGAACTCGTCGGCGAATTCACCACCACGGCACCGGGGCGCGGGGACACATTCACCCGGAGCGAGGACGGCAGCGTGCTGGTCGAAGGCAGCGCGACACTCCGCAGCCTCAACCGCAAGCTCGGTCTCAAGTTGCCGATGGACGGTCCGAAAACGTTGAACGGACTGATCGTGGAATACCTGCGCGACCTCCCCGAGCCAGGCACCACGGTGAAGATCGCCGGATACCCGCTCGAGGTCGTGCAGACCCAGGAACGGTCGATCCGCTCGGTACGCGTCTTTCCCCGGGTTGAGGCGGAATCACGGGACACTTCGTTCGAGCGCAGCGGCTGACCCGGGAAGCGGCCGCCGGTGGCCGGCGAGCTTTTGCAGCCGGTTGTCTGGCAAGCCGTGGTGACGTGATATCTTATTATGGTTCTCGCATCAGGCGGAGCGCAGTCTATGGCCACAACGATCACCCAGGGCCGCAGGAAAGACGTCCAGGACTACCTCTATTCATGGGTGGGGCAGGACAGGACCGGCAAAGCGGTGCGCGGCGAAATGCGTGCGAACGGCGAAAACGTCGTCATCGCCCAGTTGCGCCGGCAGGGGCTGTCGTTCGTCAAGGTGAAGAAGCAGCGGATCGGGCGCGGCCGCAAGATCACCGAAAAGGACATCGCCATCTTCACGCGCCAGCTGGCGGTGATGATGAAGGCCGGCGTGCCGCTGTTGCAGGCGTTCGACATCGTCGGCAAGGGACATTCGAACGCGGCGGTCCAGAAGGTGCTGATGGCCATCAAGGTCAACGTCGAGACCGGGTCCAGCCTGAACCAGGCATTCCGAAACTTTCCCGATCAGTTCGACGAACTGTTCTGCAACCTGGTGGCCGCCGGCGAGCAGGCCGGTATCCTTGACACGCTGCTTGATCGCCTCGCGTCGTACAAGGAAAAGATCATTGCGATCAAGGGCAAGATCAAGTCGGCGCTGTTCTACCCGATCGCGATCGTCGTGGTCGCGTTCGTGATCACCGCGATCATCATGATCTTCGTGATTCCGTCGTTCAAGCAGGTGTTCGCGAGCTTCGGCGCGGACCTGCCGGCCCCGACGCTGATCGTGATGGCGATTTCGGACTTCTTCGTCGCCTACTGGTGGGCGATCTTCGGCGCGATCGGCGGCGCGATCTACGTGTTCGCCAACGCATACAAGAAGTCGGAATCGATGCGCAACGGCATGGATCGACTGATGCTGAAGGTGCCGGTGTTCGGCGAAATCGTCCAGAAAGCGTCGATCGCGCGCTGGTCGCGCACCCTGGCGACCATGTTCGCCGCCGGCGTGCCGCTGGTCGAAGCCCTCGGCTCGGTCGCAGGCGCCTCGGGCAATGCGGTCTACATGAAGGCCACGAAGCGCATCCAGCAGGAGATCTCGACCGGCACCAGCCTGACCGTCTCCATGCAGGGGTCCGACGTATTCCCCAACATGGTGCTGCAGATGGTCGCCATCGGCGAGGAATCGGGCGCGCTGGACGCCATGCTGTCCAAGGTCGCCGACTTCTACGAGGCAGAGGTCGACGACGCGGTCGACGCGATGTCCAGCCTGATGGAGCCGATCATCATGGTCATCCTGGGCACGCTGATCGGCGGCATGGTGATCGCGATGTACCTGCCGATCTTCAAGATGGGCCAGGTAGTCTGATCCGATCGTCCCCGACATGAACGACGTCCTCGAACTGCTGCGCAGCGAGCCTGTGCTGTGGATCGGCATCGCGGTGCTGCTGGGCCTGATGATCGGCAGCTTCCTCAACGTGGTAGTGCATCGACTGCCGAAGATGATGGAGCGCGAGTGGGCCGCGCAATGCGCGGAACTGGCTGGCACGGAGCCGGAACCGCAGCCTGCATTCAACCTGGCGAAGCCCCGGTCGCACTGTCCGTCGTGCAGCGCGCCGATCACGGCGCTGCAGAACCTGCCGCTGGTGAGTTGGCTCGCGCTGCGTGGCCGCTGCGCGTCCTGCGGCGTGGCGATCCCGATGCGCTACCCGCTGGTCGAGGCGGCCACCGGTGCCATCGCCGGCTTCCTCGCCTGGCACTACGGCTTCGGCCCGGCCGCGGCACTTGCCTTCGCCTTCTGCGCGACGATGCTCGCGCTCGCATTGATCGACTTCGACACCCAGCTGCTGCCCGACGGCCTGACCCTGCCCC
>CAMDXD010000140.1 GCA_945877995.1 Bordetella parapertussis | reverse complement strand
GCCACCGGCCACGGTGGCACCCAGTTTCGCGAGCCGCGCGCGAAGCTCGGGGCTTGCGAGTGCCTTGTTGGCCGCTGCATTGATCCGGTCGACCACCTCGCGCGGCGTGCCAGTTGGCCCGAGCAGCCCGTACCAGATGTCGGCCTGATACCCGGGCAACGTCTCGGCGATGGTCGGGACCTGCGGGGCGGCGGGAGAGCGTGCCGCCGAGGTGATACCCAGCGCGCGAAAGCGGCCGGACTCGATGAACGGCAGCGACGGCAGCAGACCGTCGACCATCAGCGAGACCTCGCCGCCGAGCAGCGCCGTGCGCCCGGGTGTCGAACCCTTGTACGGCACGTGCTGGATGTCGATGCCCGCCATCGTGGCGAACAGCGCGGCGTTCAGGTGCGGCGTGGAGCCCGACCCGGACGAGGAATAGAAGAGTTCCCCGGGGCGCTTCTTCGCCAGCGCGATCAGGTCCTTCAGCGTCTTCACCGGCAGCGCCGCTGGCACTACCAGCACCGAGGTGGTGTCGGCCACCTGCACGATGGCGGTGAAGTCGCGCTCGACGTTGAAGGGCAGCTTCGGATAGAGGGCGGGATTGATGGCCACGGGGCCCACGCCTCCCACGACCAGCGTGTAGCCGTCGGCGGGCGCCTTGGCCACCAACTCCATGCCAAGGATGCCGTTGGCACCCGCCCGGTTCTCCACCGTGATCGGGACGCCCAGCATGGGTTCCATCGCCTGCGCGACATCGCGCGCAAGCGTGTCGCCAGTGCCACCTGCAGCCAGCGGAACGATCAGCCTCAGCGGGCGTGCTGGCCACGGCTGGGCGGCGAGCGTTCCGGCGGCCAGCACGAGGATCACGGCGACGGCCCCGCGCAGGGCAGGCAGCGGGGTTACCGCACGACGGGTGGCCGGCACCGCGCGCGGAGCGGTCGGCGGGGTGAGCGGACGGGGCATGGAAGGTTCCTCGCGGTCGCGGTGCCAGAGGATGCTCTGGATACGGGGCCCCGGCAAGTCGAAGTCTTTTCCAGTGAGATGAGCCTGCAGATACTGCTTTCAGACGCCCCTGCGGCATGACCTGCAGGTTAACGGGAAGCTGTGAAGGAGATTCCCGAAGCAGCCAGGGTGATGTCGCCCAGTGCCGACTGGCCTGGACCAGCGTCATACCCGAGACAATGCCTGCCGGCCCCGGCGCTGCTCTTTGAGCGATCTAACACCTGCGCTCCTGACGCAAAACTCAAGATCTGACCCTGGACTGCTGGACTGGAACCCGGACTGCCCCTCATCCAGGCAAGCACCGCAGTGTTCAAGCGACAGCCCAGTTCTCGACAACAAGGCCCTGGATCCGGGTGAACTCGCCGACATTGCTGGTCACGAGCGTGGCCCCTTCCGCAAGGGCATGACTTGCGATCCACAGATCGTTGCCACCGATCGGTCTTCCCTCGGCCTTGAGCCTCGAGGCATGCCTGGCGTAATGCGAACAGATCTCGGAGCGTGCCGGGTACATCACCGGAATGCTTCGTGCGAGCACGGACAGGCGCTTGAGGACTTCGACCCTGCGGACGCTGCCCTCTGCGCCCTTGAGCAGTTCGGCCCAGGTCACGAAGGACATGCCGATCGAGTCGTCTTCCGCAAGGGCGTTCATCCGGTCGCAGACGGATGGGGGCTTCTGCCGGAGGAAATAGATCAGGGTATCCGTATCCAGCATGTACTTCACAACGGATCCCGCTCCTGCACCGGCGGCTGCTCGCGCCGGTCTTCCAAAACCCTGGCTACGAAATCCGCCGTGAGGTCGTCATCGAAAGCCAGAAGCGCCTCGAGCAATGCCTTGCCGCGGTCTACGACGACCGGGCGCAGGACGAGATCGCCGTCCGCGTTTCGACTGATCTGGACCCGCGCAGAATCGAGACGGAACTCCTGCGGAATCCGGACCGCCTGACTGTTTCCGTTCTGGAAGACCCTGCTGATGACTACGCTCATGGATAACTTAGTGTGTACGAAAATGTGTGTATTTTATCGGGAGACAGCCTGGTCGGCAACGGCGGAGAACCGACTCGACGCACGTATTCCTGTCGGTATTTCATGCCGCCGCACTGCTCCATGATCGAACCGGTGCAGCGCAGGGCGTATTCCAGCCCCATGCGGGCCTTGCCCCGGAGCGAGTTGGCCATGGTGTCAACGCCGAAGTGATCCTGACCCACCGCGCGCGCTGCGGTTGGGGCTGGCACCAGCAGCGACCCGGTGTTCTCGATCGCAGCGGCGAACGCGCCTGCGCCAGGCCCACCAGCGAAGTATTCGAGCCATGCCGAGGGTCGACGACATTCACACGCGGTCCTTCTCCCTCGGGACCAAGGTGTCGATCCCGGCGAGGAAGCCCCGAAGCTCGCGCGCCGGGCGCTCCGGGATCAGTTCGATCCGGTCGCCGGCCTTGACCGCCATCTGCTCACGCACCCGCTGCGGAATCACGACCTGCAACTTGGGAGACACGGTGACGGAATCCATCGGAGGATGACGCTCGGAGTATCGATCCGAAGATCGCACAACGAGGAGGCTATCGACGCAAATCGTGCCTTCCTGGTGTTCGCTGCTCCATGCGATAGCCTCCCGGCAGCGCCACACCGCTGAGTCACACCGCTCATTTGTCCGATGGCGCGCGAGTCGCATGCAGCGCCCGCTCTGGCTGCGCCCCGTCGCTATCGAGCCGACCGGGAGACTGCCTCGGCAATCGACATCGACGATCCCGGCGTCGCCACGCGCAGGCGGGAGTCTTCAGTCACCAGCGGCGCCGAGAGTCGGCGCGCGCAAGCGACAAACCGCGCGTCGTAGGCCGAGACCTGGCGGTCGAGGGCCACGGCCAGCGCTTCAGCATGAGGGACTTCGACCCATGCCGAGACCTGCTTCGCGGCCGACTCGAGCAACGACTTCGCCTGCGCGGCCGAAAGCGCTTTGGCCCTCACCTGCGTCGCCAGCAGGTTGCTGAACTCGACCAGCAGGAACGGCTCGCTGCGCCAGTCGGGATCGGCCAGGCGAAGCGCCTGTGCGTCTGCGGTGCGGTCACCCTCGATCAGGAGATAGGCGATGACGTTGGTATCGACGACGATCATTCGCGGCCGGCGGCTATCGCGGCCTCGATCGCGTCGGCCGTCAGCGGCCCGCCTCGCCGGCGCTTCACCGGTTTGGGCAACGCCGCGGCAGCACCGTCGTCGCGGCTGGCTCGAAGTCCGGCCTCGAGCAACTGCGCCACCAGGTCCTTCAGCTTGCGACCGGATTGCGCAGCCTCGATCTTGATGCGCCGGGCCAGTTCGTCGGGCAGGTCGAGTGTCGTCTTCATCCGGCCATTTTCCCAGCAAACCAGCTTTCCTGCAAACCGGCAGTTCCAGATGCCTTGCGAATAGCGCTTTCAAACGCGCCGGCGCGACGCTTGCGCCCTCGAGGCCGCGGCCGCAGGGGCGTTTGAAAGTACTGTTCGCACGCCTCCATCATGCCCACGATGGTCGGCTCCAACACCAATGCGCTTCGATCATGGTCGGCGAGAAGGCGTCCGAGCCGCGATGTGACGCTCGCCTCATTGCCTTCTGTAGAACGCGTTGCCCGAGTTGAGGAGGTCGTGGCGTGTCCCGCGCGTCAGCGTTACTTCAAATCTATCTTCGCATTCCTGAGCACTTCGCCGAAGCGCTGCCCCTCCGCCTTCACGAAGCGCGCGAATTCCGCAGGCGACCGGCCATCGGGTTCGAATCCGCCGGTCGTGAGGACCTTGGCGACCTCCGGGCTCTGCACGGCCTTCCTCACCTCTTCAGCAAGCAGCGCAATTGCTTTCTGCGGAGTGCCGGCAGGAACGAACCAGCCTACCCAGGTGCCCTTGATGACGCAATCCT
This sequence comes from Bordetella parapertussis, assembly GCA_945877995.1. Classification (GTDB taxonomy): domain Bacteria; phylum Pseudomonadota; class Gammaproteobacteria; order Burkholderiales; family CAIKXV01; genus CAIKXV01. The sequence continues at coordinate 5,614 of CAMDXD010000140.1, read as the reverse complement.
CGACGCCCGCTTCCTTCATCGTCGGAACATTCGGAAACTCCTTCGAGCGCTCCGACCCGGTGAAGGCGATGGGCCGCACTCTCCCGCTCTGTACGTACGGAAACACGGTAGGTGGAGACAGCATCATCAGATCGACCTCACCCGCGGCGATTGCTGCGAGCGCTGGCGCGCTGCCTTTGTAAGGCACATGCAGGAGCGGTGTGGCTGCTTTCATTGCAAAGATCTCGGACGCGACATGCAGCGCGTTGCCAATGCCGGGCGTGCCGTAAGCGAGGCGCTTGTCACCTCGCTTTTTCGCGAGTGCGATCAACTCGTTTACGGAATTGACCGGCAGTTCTTGGCGCGCCACGAGAAGGTAGCCCTGGCCGACGCCGATGTTCGTGACCGGAACGAAGTCCTTCTGCAGATCGTACGGCACGTCCTTGCTCAACAGTGCATTCAGCACGAGCGACGGCGATACGTTGAGCACGGTGTAGCCGTCAGGCGTCGCACGCGCCACTGCCGCCGAGCCAATCGCGCTGTTGGCGCCCGGCCGGTTGTCGACGATGAATCGCACGCCGGATTGCTTCGTGATCTGCGCGGTGACAACGCGGGCGAGCGCATCGACAGTACCGCCAGCGTCGAACGGTACGACGAGCCGGATCGGTTTGCTGGGGTAGTTCTGAGCTCCGGCGAAACTCGGTACGCCAACGACCAAGGCTGCGCTCAAAACATACTTGACCACACGTACTTGCATCGACGTTCCTCCTGATAGCCTGCACATTCGAAATTACAGATGCGGAAACCTGACGCGTTGTCTTCGGTGATAGGCTGAAGTCATAAGCTAGCAGCGATTGCCTGCCGTGACCCTACCATTCCGAGCGCTGCGTGCAAGCGGCATCGACATCGGGGGGCTGATCAGAACCCATGCGTTGTCCGGGCTCGGATTCCAGCGGTAACATCTTCACTGATTGCCCGTATCGGCGAGACATCCGGAGTCTTCACCATCCGGCTGATGGCGCCACCGGCGCGGGCGGAGTTTTCCTTGCATTCACTAAGCTAAGACGACAAACATGAAGATCGCGATTGTCGGAGGCGGTATCGGTGGGCTGACTACCGCATTGGCCATGACTCAGGCAGGCTTCAGGGTAACGGTGTACGAGCGCGCGGCGCAACTCACCGATCAGGGTGCGGGAATTACGCTTGCGCCGAATGCGACACGAGTGCTCTACCACCTGGGCCTCGGGCCGGACCTCGAAGCAACCGCGGTCACGCCACCGATGACTGAATATCGGCACTACCGCACCGGTCGCGTCATCTTCCGCTTGATGACCAAGGATTTTCGCGAGCTCTATGGCGCGCCCTATTTGCGTCTGCATCGCTGGGATTTGCAGCATGCCCTGATCACACGCCTGGCGCAGACGGCTCCGGACGCGCTGAAGTTCGGATCGTGCGTCGAGCGAATCGAGCCGCGCAAGAGCCAAGTGGAGTTGAGGTTCGCGGACGGTCGCTCGGAGATCGCGGATGTGGTGATCGCGGCCGACGGCATTCGCTCGGCGATCCGCGAGGCCCTATTCCATCCGGCGCCCCCGGTCTTTACGGGCTTCGTCGCCTGGCGAGGATTGGTCGCTACCGCCGACCTGCCTCCACACTTGTGCGAATCGGCAGTCGCCTTTGGCCAGGGCCGCCACATCAACAGGTATCTGGTCCGGCGCGGCGAGTTGCTGAATTTCATCGCAGTTGCACACCGAAATCAGTGGGAAGAAGAGGGCTGGTTCATCCCGGCACCGCTGGACGAGTTCCTCGAGGAGTTTTCCAGCTTCGACGAAGGCACCCGAACAATAATTTCCCGACCCGTGCTCGGCAAGGTGTTCAAGTGGGGCTTGTTTGGCCGTCCGTGGCTCGAGGAGTGGTCTTCCGGGCGCGTCGTGCTGCTCGGCGATGCCGCTCATCCAATGCTGCCGTTTCTGGGACAGGGCGCAGCCAATGCCATCGAAGACGCGATGATTCTTACGCGCTGCCTGAAATCCGAAGCTACACCCGAGCAGGCTTTTGCGCTTTATCAACGAACACGCGGACCTCGTGCGCGCGCCGCAACCGATGAGGCAGCAAAGCGCGGCGAGCGTTACCTGGGCGAGCCCAACGCGGAGAGCCTGAAAGGCAACGAGCCCGGAGCGGAATATGCCTACGACGCAGTCTCTGGGCCGCTTGGCGGATGATTGCCGAGGGATTCCGGCCTCGCGATACTTGGCAGCACGTCACCAGCGGCTTAGTAGCGAGCGCTAAAGCAACGGGGTCGCGAAAGAACGCGTGCCCTGGATCAAGCGGTCAACTCGGCCGGGCTGCACCAGATGACCCTTGAATCCCTCGTCCTCACCGGATCGATCATGGTCTTGCGTTCGGCTATTTCTCGCGCCCGAGCGCGCCGGACAAAAAATCGATCTCCAGGGCCTGCTGCCCGATCTTCGCGTGCAGTGCCTTCACGTCCGGGCCGGCTTCGCGCTTCTCGCTGGCAGTGGCGAAAACCGTCGACGCACGCTCGAGCAGCTCGGCCTTCCACTGCGTGATCTGGTTCGGATGGACATCGAATCGCTCAGCAAGCTGCGCCAGCGTCTGGTCGCCCTTCACGGCAGCCAAGGCCACTTTCGCCTTGAAGGCCGCTGAGTGCTTCCTGCGGGGTCGTTTCATCGTCCAAGCTCCTGTCTGGGCGGCTTTCGCCGCCTATTGGAGCAGAGACTTCACTTATCCGGGTGTCTGAATTTCTGAGGCCCGCTCTATTCCAGTGACCCGGCAAAGTCGATGATGGCCTTGTAGTCAGGGGGCAGCACGGTGAACTTGATGCCCTCTTCGACCAGCACACTACGCAGGTCCTTGTCCACCTGCTGGGCCTGTGCCTCGTCCTGATAGCGACCACTGCGGATGTAGGGTTTGTCGAGATCCCGCTGAACGAGGATGTTCACGTTGTTGAACTGTTTGTACCAGGCAAGGATCTGCTGGCGGGTCTTGTCCACGTCGCACACGTTGTCGGCGTAGTTGGCATTGTAGTAGAGCAGCTGCGGCAGGGCGCCTTCGGTCACCAGAAATGACACCTGGCCATCGAGAACTTCCAGCATGCCGTACTGGTGGAGGGCAATGCCGTACTGGTTACGAAGGGCTTCGGTATCCCGTTGCCACACCAGCATCTTGCCCACGTCGGGTACCGTTTCGACCGTTTTCTGCCGCAGGTGCAGCTTGAGCACGATGGCCGACGAGTACAGCGACTTGTCACAGCCTGGTCCACCGATGATGTTGATGACCTGCGTGGGATAACGCCGCAATTTGGGCTTCAACACGGTGGTGGATGCATAGCCAGCGATGGTAGTTGTCATCGGCAGAGTCTCCTTGTGCAGCAACGCAGCTGTCTTGGGCTGCCAGAAGATCACACTGCATGGCAGTCATCTGGTCCCGCAGTGCCCGGACCTGTTCCGGCCCGTAGCTGCTGGTGCCGAACCAGGGGAAGTGGATGGGAAGGTGGATCGCTCCAGTGGCGGGCCAACCACCCGCTGCAATGGATCAGGTGCAACGTCCGGAGCGCCTCGACGCGAATAGTACGTTCAAACGCCCCCCGAATCGCTCGTTCACCCTGGGACCCTCGCTGCCGAGGCAAGACTTCGCAGGACAGCGCCGATTCGCTATCCTGCGCATTCCATTCCCCGAGGAGACTGCCGTGCCCGAAAACGAGTTCCTGGGCGGCTGCCTGTGTGGCACCGTGCGCTATCGCATCGTTGGAGAACCCCGCCGGTTCTATCACTGCCACTGCCTCCGCTGCCGCAAGGCCACTGGCACCGGCCATGCGACCAACATGTTCCTGCAGCCAGCGCGACTCGAATGGATGTCCGGTGAAGCCAGCGTGCGCGCCTACAAGGTGCCCGAGGCGGAGCGTTTCACCAATACGTTCTGCAGCGAGTGCGGCGGACGCCTGCCGCGCCAGAACGGTGATGCGGTCGGCGTGCCAGCGGGGTCGCTCGACACCGAGCCGTCGCTCGCGCCCCAGGCCCGCATCTGGGTCGGTTCGGCGACCCGCTGGTCGTGCCAGGGCGACGCGCTGCCGGTGTTCGAGGAACAGATGATCCAGGCAACCTGAGGCGCGAGATCGCCTGCTGTGCGGGGCTGATCAGATCGCGGATGCGCTGTTCCCGACGGCTCGACACCCGTGTTGCGGTTTGGATTGAGCGCATCTCGTCCAGATCGCCAGCCGGATGACCGCTTTCGAGCATCTTCCGGAAGACCCGGTATGCGTCGTCGCTGCTCTCGCAAGCGCGCCGCGTTTCCTCGTCGTTGAACCACGCGAACACGATCACCTTGCTGGACGCGTGGCAGCGAAAGAACAGCCGGTACTGCTGGAAGAACTTCGCACGGAACCAGTGCTTGTGATGTTCACCGAGCGCTCCACCGTGCCGGTACGCTTGCCGCGCCGGGTCCTTCTGCTTCAGGCCCTCGACCCGTTCGGCCAGCGCCGCCACCGAGCAGCAGGCCGAGCGTGCGGCTGGTCGCGGCCTCGGGCTCGGACAGGCAGGCCATGCGCGTGGAGGCGGTAGCGCGCGTTCTCGATCCGGCTGCTCGCGTTCGTGCTGTACTGGCAGAACGGCACCATGCCGCTGGCCAGGGCGGCGACAGGCGAGAGCAGGAGCAGCATGAGTGCGATGCCGGGTGCGCGGGTCATCGCCCCGCTCCGAACCGGAACCGCTCGCCGCGCGCAGGCAGGTAGAGCGTGCCGAACATCCCGTCCCAGACCGCGAGCGCCGTGCCGAAGTTGCGATCGCGGTGGCGCGGGTCGTCGGAGTGGTGCGCCTGGTGCATGTGCGGCGAGACCAGCACACGGGAGAGCGCGCGCGGGAAGGCGAGCGGCACCGGGCTGTGGCGCAGGTGGGAGAACGCCAGATACCAGGCTGCCAGGAACACGTTGATCCCCAGCCAGGTAGCGGGCGCGATGCCGGTGCCGGCGACCAGGCATACCGCGCCCAGCGCAAGACCGGAGCCGAGGTTGAATGCGGCGAAGTGCACGAACGCCTCGGGGGGCCAGAAGCGAAAGGCGGTGAGCGGCGTGAGCACGGGCGGGGCGTGATGCAGCGCATGCAGCACCCAGAGCGGGCGCAGCGCGTGGAACAGGCGATGGCTCCAGTACAGCCCGAAATCGCCACCGATGAACATCGCTGCGGCGAGCAGCAGCGCGTGGCCGTCGCCCGGGGTGCCCGGGAAGGGGCCGGGCACGTGGAACGTCCAGAGCAGCGCAACCACCCCGGCGGTCGTGGCGAGCAGCAACCACGGCGCGAACACCACCATCACGAAGGTATAGCCGGCGAAGCAGCCCAGGTCGATCGGTAGTTCGCGAAGGTAGGCGCGCCAGCCGAGGCTGGTGAGCGTCGTGGCGGGCGCGGCGCCGGCGCTCGACTGCGCAGCGGTGTCCGGCGCCTCGCTCGCGTCGAGCCCGACCGACTCGGCGCGGCGCGAGCGGGCCGCCAGGGCCCAGACGAGCGCGGCCGCCAGCGCGGCGGTCATCAGGGTGGGCCACCAGAAGAGTCCGCGCGGCGCGGCAAGGCTGTCGGCGAGGAAGTCGCCCCAGCGCGCGAACGCGGTCGACCAGTCGATGCGATAG
>CAMDXD010000139.1 GCA_945877995.1 Bordetella parapertussis | reverse complement strand
GCTTCGCGGCGAGTACCTTGGTCAGCATGCCGCCGCGCGCGATCGCACTGCCGACGCCGCCGGCGATCGACTCGAGATGCGGATCTCCGGCCCTCGCCGTGGCCAGCAGGGTGGCCGAAGGATCCAGCCTCGGGTCACCGGTGAAGATGCCGGGCTGGTCGGTCAGTATCACCAGTGCGTCGGCCTCGATGAGGTTGGTGACCAGGGATGCCAGCGTGTCGTTGTCGCCGAGCTTGATCTCCTCGGTGGTGACCGTATCGTTCTCGTTGACGATCGGAATCACGCCAAGGCCCAGCAGGGTGATCAGTGTGCTGCGTGCGTTCAGGTAGCGTCGGCGGTCGGCGAGATCTTCGTGGGTGAGCAGGATCTGCGACGTCAGCAGGCCGTGTTCACGGAAGCAGCTCTCGTACACCTGGGCAAGCCCCATTTGTCCTACCGCCGCCGCGGCCTGCAGTTCGTGCAGTGCGCTGGGCCGTTTCGACCAGCCCAGCCGCTGCATGCCTTCGGCAATCGCACCGCTGGACACCAGCACGATCTCGCGTCCGCCGGCGCGCAGGCGCGCAATCTGCGACGCCCAGCGCGCGAGTGCCTCGCGGTCGAGGCCCTGTCCGCGGTTCGTGACCAGGCTGCTGCCGACCTTGACGACGATGCGACGGGCGCTGCTCAACGTCGGCAGCGCCGTGCTGTCTGGCGTGGTCCTGAGGGGGGCGTCGGCGTTCGCTGTGGTCATGGCGTGCGAAGGTGAAGCGGACCTGGTTCAGGCGTCCGGGGAGGATGTCCCGGAGTCGATGGCGGCCTCGCCTTCGGCAGCGCCGTCGGTCGGGCCGGGGAGGCTGTCCGCGGCAGCCGCGTCGATGGCGGCACGTGCCGCAGCGAGGTGGTCGCTGATCGCACGGATCAACGGCTGGCAGCCTTCGCCGGATACCGCGGAGATCGAGAAAACCGGCGCCTTCCAGCGCAGCCGCCGCACGATGTCTTTCTGCAGCTTCGTCGCATCGCCGTCGGGCAGCGCATCGATCTTGTTCAGGATGAGCCAGCGTGGCTTGTCGCCGAGCGCGGGATCGTACTTCACGAGTTCGCGCGCGATCGTGCGTACTGCGGCCACCGGGTCCTGTGCATCGTCCACCACATCGACCAGGTGCAGCAGCAGGTGCGTGCGTTGCAGGTGGCGCAGGAACTGGTGGCCAAGGCCCGCCCCTTCGGCGGCGCCCTCGATGAGCCCGGGAATGTCCGCGATCACGAAGCTGTTGTCGATGTCGACCCGCACCACCCCCAGGTTCGGATGCAGCGTGGTGAACGGATAATCGGCGACCTTGGGCCGCGCCGCCGAGACCGCGCGGATCAGCGTCGACTTTCCGGCGTTGGGCATGCCCAGCAGCCCGACATCCGCAAGCACGCGCAGTTCCAGCTGCAGTTTGCGAACTTCTCCGTGTTCGCCCGGCGTTGATTGCCGCGGCGCCCGGTTGATGCTCGACTTGAAATGCAGGTTTCCGAGCCCGCCCTTGCCGCCGTGGGCGAGCAGGGCGGTATCGCCGTCCCTGGCGAGGTCGGCGATCGGGCTGCCGGTCTCCGCGTCGTACACCAGCGTACCGACCGGCATGCGCAGCAGGATGTCCTTGCCTGCCGCGCCGTAGCAGTCGGAGCTCATCCCGCGTTCGCCGTGGCCGGCGCGGTGGGTACGTGCGAAACGGAAGTCGACCAGCGTGTTGATGTTGCGGTCGGCGACCGCATGGATGTTGCCGCCGCGGCCACCGTCGCCGCCATCGGGACCGCCACGCGGGATGTACTTCTCGCGGCGGAAGCTGGCCGCGCCGTCCCCGCCGTTGCCGGCCAGGACATCGATGATCGCTTCGTCGACGAATTTCATCTGGAGGATGCCGGAGCGCGGAAACGAAGAAGCCCTGCCGTCGCCGGCAGGGCTTCGGTCACCGCGTGGGCGGTCTCCTGCTCAGGCAGGAACGATGCTGACCGTCGTGCGCAGCTGCTCGCCCTTGAGCTCGAACTTGACCAGCCCCTGCACCAGTGCGAAGAGGGTGTGATCGCGACCAATTCCGACGTTGTTACCAGCGCGCATGCGGGTGCCACGCTGACGCACGATGATCGAACCCGCAGTGACCGCTTCGCCGCCGTAGCGTTTCACGCCGAGGCGTTTGGCCTGCGAATCGCGGCCGTTGCGTGAACTGCCGCCTGCTTTCTTGTGTGCCATCTTTGACTCCTGTGTTCTGGCCGGCGCTGGCTCAGGCCTGGATGGTGTCGATGCGGACCATGGTGTACGACTGGCGATGGCCCTGGCTGCGGCGGTAGTGCTTGCGCCGACGCATCTTGAAGATGTGGACCTTGTCGCCGCGTCCTTCGCCGATCACGGTCGCCTTCACCGTTGCGTTCTCTAGCAGCGGCTTGCCGACGGACAGCGTCTCGCCATCGGAAACCATCAGCACCTTGTCAAGCGCGATTTCGTCGCCGACGGCAACCGCCAGCTTCTCGATGTTCAGTTGATCACCGACGGCAACGCGGTACTGCTTGCCACCGGTCTGGATGACCGCATACATGGGAATGCTCCTGGGCAGACTGGCCGGCGCATCTGGCACACCGGAAACTACAGAACCGGGAATGATACCTACGCGATCGGCTGCCGTCAAAGGGTAGGGTAGGGTGGCGCTTCGGGAGCGCTCGGTTGGCGAGCGGCGCGGAAACGATCCGTGCCGCCGCCAGGGCCATTGCTGCGACGTGCAGCACAGGCAGGACGCCTGCCTGCGGTGGCTCCTGCTATTCTCCGTGGCTTGCCGAAGAAATTCGACGCTCACGATCGCGCCCTGCGCCGAGCCCCGATGGAACTGTTCCGCACCCTTATAAAGGCCGACCTCGACGCGGTCGAACAGGTCATCCGCGACAGGCTTGCCTCCGAGGTGCCGCTGATCCGGCAAGTCGCCGAATATCTCGTGTCCAGCGGCGGCAAGCGGCTTCGGCCGGCCCTGGTGGTGCTGGCCGCGGGCGCCTCCGGTTACCACGGCCGGGCCCACCTCGAGATCGCAGCAGTGGTCGAGTTCATACACACGGCCACGCTGCTGCATGACGATGTCGTGGACGAGTCCTCGCTGCGTCGTGGGCGGCCGACCGCCAATGCCCGCTTCGGCAATGCCGCCAGCGTGCTGGTCGGCGACTTCATCTACTCGCGCGCCTTCCAGATGATGGTCGGGATCGGCGACCTCCGGGTACTCGAGGTGCTGGCCGACGCAACGAACGTGATCGCCGAGGGCGAGGTGCTGCAACTGCTCGGCGTGCATAACGCCGACCTGACCGAGGCCGAATACCTGCGCGTGGTGCGGTCGAAGACCGCGAAGCTGTTCGAGGCGTCGGCCCGGCTCGGCGCGGTGCTTGCGCGCCAGTCGCCGGCTCAAGAACAGGCGCTCGCCACGTACGGGATGCACCTCGGCACCGCATTCCAGCTGATCGATGACGTGCTCGACTATTCGGGTGACCGGACATCGATCGGCAAGAACCTGGGCGACGACCTCGCCGAAGGCAAGTCGACGCTGCCGTTGATCCATGCGCTCGCCAATGCACCCGATGCGCAGCGCGCCATGCTGCGCGAGGTGATCGAGGAGGGTACCGTCGAGCGGTTCGGCGAAGTGCTGGCCGCGCTCGAGCAATGCGGGTCGCTCGCCTATGCGCGCGACCAGGCGGTGCGCGAGGCGCAGTGCGCCCGGGATGCAATTCGTTCATTTCCCGATTCGAAGTTCCGTGATTCTCTGATAGACTTCGCGGCCTTCGCTGTGGCACGAGACGTCTGACCGGGCAACTGGTCGCCAACGTCCCGGCAGGGCGAAGGGGGGGGGAGCGATTTAGCGCGATTCCGTCCGGGAGGCAAGTGCACTTGCTTCGCATCACCAGCACTGTCGTATTGTTGTCGTTGCGTAAATTCGGGGTGTAGCTCAGCCTGGTAGAGTACTGCGTTCGGGACGCAGGAGTCGGAGGTTCGAATCCTCTCACCCCGACCAGGCGCCTTGATCCCGTGAGGTGTCCAATGGCCCGAGTGGCCTACGCCGAAGAGTCAGACCATCCGGACCTTGCCCGTCGTATCCGCGAACAGCGCGGGGGCAAGATGCTCAACCTCTACCGGATGCTGATGAACAGCCCGCCGGTGGCAGAAGGGTGGTTGCACCTGCTGACGGCGATCCGCCAGCAGTGCCTGGTTCCGGCGCTGTACACCGAACTCGCGATCATGCGCGTGGCCGTCATCAATGACGCGCCCTATGAATTCGCTGCCCACCTTCCGTTTGCGCGCAAGGAAGGCATGTCCGACACGCAACTCGATGCCTTGCGCACGCTGCCTGCGCTGGGGTTGCCACCTGCGGGCCTGTTCGACGATCGGGCGCGGGCAGTGATTGCCTTCGCCGACTCGATGACGCGCGAAATCCACGTTCCCGACGCCGTATTCGACGCGACTGCGCGGTTCTTCGATGCGCGCCAGATGGTCGAACTGACCGCCACCGTAGGCGCCTACAACATGGTTTCGCGCTTCCTGGAAGCACTGCACATGGACCCCGAGGCGCCGGGCCAGTGACGCATCCGCGAAACAGGCCACGTTGATCAAGTACCTGGTGCTGATCACGGTGATCGCGGTGATCGTCTGGATGGTCACCGGGAAGGCACGTGCCGCGGCCCGCCGCGACCGACAGCAGGCGGGCCGGCCGGTCGAGGATATGGTCCGTTGCGCGCATTGCGGCGTGTTCCTGCCCAAGGCTGAGAGCGTGGAGGCGCGCGGCGCGCGATTCTGCAGCCGGGAACACGAGCGGTTGCACTGAGCATGGCCGGTGCCATGGTGGTCGCGAGTGCGGGCGATGCCTCCCGCGACGACTTCTGGCGGTCGCTGCTGTACTTCAACGTCTACCGGTGCCTGGTGCCGGTGGTGATGCTCGCGATATGGCTGCTCGACCGGCAGATGCTGTTCGGGCGCAGCCAGCCGGAATTGTTCCTCTGGGCGATGGGCCTCTATGCCGTGTTCTCGGCCGGTGCCTTCCTGGGGATCCTCGCGCGCAAGCCCGATTTCGAGACCCAGCTCACCACGCACGCCCTGGCCGACGCGCTGTTCATCGTGCTGGCGATGCACGCAAGCGGCGGCATCTCGAGCGGGCTCGGCTTGCTGCTGCTGGCGTCGCAGGCGGGCGCTGCGCTGATCAGCCGCGGCCGGATGATGCTGTTCTACGCGGCGGTGGGTTCGCTGGCGGTGCTCGGCGAGCAGGCGTGGAGTGTCCTGTCGGCACCGGACGGTTCCGCGCAGTTCGTGCAGGCGGGGCTACTCAGCATCTGCTACTTCGCCACTGCGTTCCTGACACGCTCCCTCGCGCGTTACGCAGTCGCGAGCGAGCGCCTGGCGGCGCAGCGAGGCGTCGACCTCGCGAACCTCGCCGAGGTCAACAAGCTGATCATCCAGGACATGCAGGACGGCGTGGTGGTGGTCGACGAGCGAGGCATCATCCGCCAGATCAATGGCCGGGCGGTCGACCTGCTCGGCGGGCGTGGCCTGCCGGAACGCCTGGCCACGCTGAGCGAGTATTCGCCGCTGGTGGCCGAGGCCCATGCGCGCTGGCAGCGCGACCGGGTGCCGCTGGCGAAGCCGCTGCGGCTGCCGCAGTTCGGCAAGCCCGCCCTGCGCGAGGTCGGCCTGCGCACGGTTCCGGTCGGTGGCGGCGCGGTCGGGCGGTCGGTGCTGTTCCTAGAGGATCTGTCGCGCATCCAGGCCGAGGCGCAGCAGCTGAAGCTGGCGGCCCTGGGCCGGCTCACCGCGAACATCGCGCACGAGATCCGCAATCCGCTGTCGGCGATCAACCATGCGACCGAATTGCTGCAGGAAACCGAATCTGCAACCGCCACCGATGCGCGCCTGCTGCAGATCATTCATGACAACACGCAACGGATCGACGGCATGGTGCAGGAAGTGCTGAAGCTGAACCGGCGCGACCGCGTGCATCGCGAGATCGTCGAGTTGAGCAGCTACCTCGGTACCTTCGCGACCGAGTTCTGCGACAACGAACGAATCGATCGGTCTGTGTTGGCGGTCGACGCCAAGGGACCGCTCGACGTGCCGTTCGATCGCAGCCACCTGAACCAGTTGATGTGGAACCTCTGCCGCAATGCACTGCGCCATGGCAGCCAGTCCGCCGGCAGCATCCGCATCGTGGCGCGCCGCGGCGAGGCGGCGAGCGTGTTCATCGACGTGCTCGACGATGGCCCGGATATCCCGGCGGCCGTGCAGGCGCACTTGTTCGAACCGTTCTTCACCACGGTCAGTAGCGGCACCGGGCTCGGTCTATACTTGGCGCGCGAACTGGCCGACGCCAATGGCGGTACGCTCGAGTTCGCTGCCGGGCCACCACCGACCCGGTTCACCCTGCAATGCCAGGCTGCAGCGGAGGCGAATCATGCATGAAGTCCATCCCGTGGATTCCGTATACCCGGCAGGGCCGCATGCGGGCCTGGCGCGGACGAACCGGCACCGATGAGCGCGCGCGCCCTGATCGTCGATGATGAGGCGGATATCCGCGAACTGCTGAGCCTCACGCTCAACCGGATGGGCCTCACCACCGACGCGGCCGAGAGCGAATTCGAGGCGCGCCGGTTGCTGCAGAAGCACCATTACGACGTTTGCCTGACCGACATGCGGCTGCCCGACGGTGACGGACTTGCCCTGCTCGAGTACACCTCGCGCTTCTGGCCGCAGATGCCAGTGGCGGTGATCACCGCCTTTGGCAGCGCCGAGAACGCCGTGGCCTCGCTCAAGGCCGGTGCCTTCGACTACCTGTCCAAGCCGGTGCAGGTGAATCAGCTGCGCGCGCTGGTCAAGTCGGCGCTGAAACTTTCCGAAGACAAGGATGCGACGGCCCGCGGCGAGGTGCCCGTCGGTGGCGCGCCGATCGCGCATGCGCTGCTCGGCGAGAGCGCGACGATGTGCCAGACGCGGCAGATGATCGATCGTCTCGCGCGCAGCCAGGCACCTATCCACGTCTCGGGCGAATCCGGTTGCGGCAAGGAGCTCGCGGCCAAGCTGATCCACCAGAAGAGCGTGCGCCACGAGCGTCCGTTCGTTCCGGTTAACTGTGGCGCGCTTCCGGAAAACCTGGTCGAGAGCGAGTTCTTCGGCTATCGCAAGGGCGCGTTCTCGGGTGCCGACAGCGAGCGCGGCGGATTCTTCCAGGCGGCCGATGGAGGCACGCTGTTCCTCGACGAAGTGGCCGAACTGCCGCTGCTGATGCAGGTCAAGCTGCTGCGTGCGATCCAGGAAAAGCGCGTGCGCAAGGTCGGCTCGCCGCAGGAGGATCCGGTCGACGTCCGGGTGATCTCGGCCACGCACAAGGACCTCGCCGAGGAAGTGAAGGCCGGGCGCTTCCGGCAGGATCTGTTCTACCGGCTGAACGTGATCGAACTGAAGATGCCCGCGCTGCGCGACATGCCGGAGGATATCGGCCTGCTTGCCGGGGAGTTCCTCCGGCGGCGCGGCGCGCAGGATGGCACCCGCGCCCCGGCGCTGTCGGCCGCTGCGCTGCGCGCGCTCGAGGGCTATCCATTCCCGGGAAACGTGCGTGAACTCGAGAACGTCCTTGAGCGGGCACTCGCGCTGTGCTCGGGCAGCGAGATCAGCCGCGACGACCTGCAACTGAAGCCCGTGTCGGTCGATGTTGCCGACATCCGCAGCCTGCCCCTGGAAGACTACCTCGCCACCCTCGAGAAGCGGGCGATCCTGGAAGCCCTCGAGAAGACCCGCTACAACCGGACGGCAGCGGCCAGGATCCTCGGCATCTCGCTGCGCCAGCTTCGCTACCGGATGGAGCGGCTTGGCATCGAATGACGGTGGGCGCGGGGCGAGCGTGACCGCGCCGGCCACGATCGACCGCTCCGGGCGGGTGCGCGCCGCGCGCCAGGTGCCTTCGCCCAATTTCGATGCCCGTCCGCGGGGCACGACGCTGGACCTGCTGGTGGTGCACAACATCAGCCTGCCGCCGCGGGTCTACGGCGGCGACGCGATCGTCGACCTGTTCCTGAACCGGCTGGACCCGGATGCCCATCCGTATTTCGGACCCTTGCGCGGCCTGCGCGTGTCTGCCCATTTCCTGATCCGGCGCGACGGCGAACTGATCCAGTTCGTTGCGTGCGGCAAACGTGCCTGGCACGCTGGCGTGTCGAGTTTCCGGGGACGTGCCCGGTGCAACGATTATTCGATCGGGGTCGAACTCGAAGGCAGCGACGAGGACCCGTTCGAGCGCGTGCAGTACGACGTGCTCGGGCGCCTGGTGCGGACGCTGCGCAGCCGGTATCCGCTCGGCGATGTTGCCGGCCACAGCGACATCGCCCCCGGCCGCAAGACCGATCCGGGGCGCTGCTTCGACTGGCAGCGCCTGCACGCCGCGATGGCGGGCTGACGCACCAGGCAGACAGCACGGCGTCCATCCTGGCGGGGGCAGGCTGCAGACCGTCCGGGGTTTGCGGTAGCACGGCATCGGTGCACGCCGGCCGGGGCAGGGCTGGCCCGTGAAAAAAACCGTTACTGGCTTGACGAACCGGTCGAAATCCCTAGAATTAGGGAAAGATCAACGTGCAGCCACTAGATGTTGTGGGTGACCGGGTAGGTATAGCGAGGCGGGGCGGGTTTGTACACAAGATATGGGGCCGCCCGGGTCTGCGCGACAACAGCGGACCACGGTGCGGGTCCGGGCAGGCGGTGCCACCGCCAGCCCGCCGCCCGTCAGGAGCCGCCGTTTTTCCGACGTATCGAACTGGAGACAAGCAATGCAGACAGCGAGCGAACTTTCGCCTCAGGCCACGCCGGCGATGCCGGTATCCGTCACCGAGGCGGCGCTTGCACCGGCCGATGCACGCTACGCGCAGTACAAGGTCATCCGCCGCAACGGGGCCGTGGTCAGCTTCGAGCCCGGCAAGATTGCCGTCGCAATGACCAAGGCCTTCCTGGCCGTCGACGGTTCGCAGGCGGCGGGTTCTGCGCGCGTACGCGAGCAGGTCGCTCAGTTGACCAGCATGGCAATCAACGCACTGCTGAGGCGGCAGCCCCACGGCGGCACCTTCCATATCGAGGATATCCAGGACCAGGTCGAACTGTCACTGATGCGGTCGGGCCTGCACGAAGTGGCACGCTCGTACGTCCTCTACCGAGAAGAGCGCGCGCGTACCCGCGCCGAACTGCGCAAGGCGCAACCGGCCGCCGGCGCGCCCGCGGTCGCTGCGCCGATCCGGGTGAAGGTCGACGGCGAACTCGTGCCGCTCGATTTCGCATGGCTGCAGGGTCTGATCGAGGAGGCCTGCCAGGGACTGCCCGAGACGAACGCCGGCGCGATCATGGACGCGACCCTGCGCGACCTGTACGACGGCGTGCCGATCGGCGAAGTGCGCAAGTCGGCGGTCCTGTCGGCCCGTGCGCTGATCGAGCAGGAGCCCGGGTACAGCTATGCCACCGCGCGGCTGCTGCTGAACGACCTGCGCATCGAGACGCTGGGCGAGGAGAG
>CAMDXD010000138.1 GCA_945877995.1 Bordetella parapertussis | reverse complement strand
GGTTTATCGAAGCTAGCCCGTTGGCGGACGTTGGGGTCTGACCCCGGGGTCAGACCCCAACGTCAGACCCCGCCCGATCACTCTGCCTTCAACCCGTTCTGCTTCACGAGCGCTCCCCAACGCGCATAGTCTGCGCGGAAGAACGCCGTGAACTCGTCTGGCGTGCTGCCGACCGGCTCTGCGCCCTGCATCAGCAGTTTCTCGCGCAGGCCCGGGGCCCGCAGCACCTTGCCGGTTTCCTCCGCTACCCGCTGCAGGATCTCCCTGGGCGTGCCGGCCGGGGCGAACAGGCCGCTCCAGCCGCTGAAGGTGAAGCCCGGGATGCCAGCTTCGATCATCGTGGGTACTTCGGGAGCCGCCGGGAAGCGCTTTGCACCGGTCACGGCCAGCGCGCGCAGCCGTCCGGCGCGCACCTGCGGCATCACGGATGGCAGGGTGGAGAACATCATCGGCACATGGCCACCGAGCAGGTCGGTCACGGCCGGGCCGCCGCCCTTGTACGAGATGTGGATCAGGTCCACCTTGGCGAGCGCCTTGAACAGTTCGCCCGACAGATGCGTGCCCGAACCGACCCCAGATGAAGCGAACGCGATCTCGCCGGACCGCTTGCGGGCAAGCTCGGCCAGTTCCTTGACCGACTTGACCGGCATGGCCGGGGTGACGACCAGCATGTTCGGCGCATCGATCAGCTGCGTGACCGGCAGCACGTCCTTCAGCGGATCGATCGCAAGCGCTGCCTGCATGTGCGGCGCACTGGCGAACGAGTTCGACTGCGCGACCATCGTGTAGCCATCGGGCGGCGACTTCGCGACCAGTTCGGTGGCGATCATGCCGGCCGCACCGCCGCGATTCTCGATCACCACCGGCTGGCGCAATGCCTCGGACAGCCCGGGTGCGACCGCGCGCGCAGCGAAATCAACGATGCCGCCCGGCGGGAAGCCCACCACGATGCGCACCGGGCGCGCCGGCCAGGGGCCCGCCTGTGCAAGGGCCTGCACCGGCAGGCTGGCGAGGAAAGTCGCACACAGCAGGTGCGCAGGGCGAATCGACTTGGCGTAACGGGACATGAGGCTCCTCATCGGCGGCTGCAGACCCAGGCAAGACCCGCACCAACCTGCATTCGAGAAATCGGGGTCAGACCCCGAGGTCGCCATGCTGCATCACGCGCAGGTGGTGGACAAATCGTCTCTGCCCTGGTTCATCGGAACATCCAGGGATGGCTGGCGCGGTGGCGGGCTTCGAAGGCTTCGATCGCAGGCCGGTATTCCTGGGTGCGTGAGATGTCGTCGTAGCCGTTGAGCAGGCAGCGCTTGCGGATCGAGGAGATGTCGAAGCGGTGCACGCCGCCCTGGCCGTCGGTGACGGTCTGGGCGGCGAGATCGACCGCGAAGGTGATCCCGGGCGCTGCATGCAGCATGGCGCGCAGCGATGCGCAGGTCGCGATCGGCAAGGCCACGGTGAGCAGGCCGTTCTTCGCGCAGTTGGCGTCGAAGATGTCGCCGAAGCTCGGTGCGATCACGCAGCGGATGCCGAACGCGTAGAGCGCATAGACCGCGGTCTCGCGCGAGGAGCCGCAGCCGAAGTTGCTGTCGCCGACGATCAGCTGCGACCGGTCGTACGGCGGCCGGTTGAGCAGGAAATCCGTGCGTTTGCCGTCGGTGTCGTTGCGCTGGTCGTAGAACAGGATCTCGGCGTACTTCGGCCCGCGTGGCACCTTGTTGAATCGGGTCGGGCACAGCTGGTTGGTGTCGACGTTGGCTTCGTCGATCGGGGCGGCGATGCCTTCGAGGGTGGTGAACGGTTGCATGCGTCTGTCCTCAGCCGATCAGGGTGCGTACGTCGGTCAGGCGGCCGTTGAGTGCGGCGGCGGCGGCCATCGCCGGGCTGGCGAGGTGGGTGCGTCCGCCAGGGCCCTGGCGGTTGCGGAAGTTGCGATTGGAGGTCGACACGCAGCGCTCGCCGGGTTCCAGCTGGTCGCCATTGATGGCAGTGCACAGCGAGCAGCCCGGGTCGCGCCATTCGAAGCCGGCATCGATGAAGATGCGGTCCAGGCCCTCGGCCTCTGCCTGCCGGCGTACGGATTGCGAGCCGGGCACGACCCAGGCAGGCACCTTCGCCTTGCCCAGGCGCGCGACTTCGGCGGCCGCGCGCAGGTCCTCGATGCGCGCATTGGTGCAGGAGCCGATGAACACCCGGTCGACCCGGATGTCCGACAGCGCCATGCCGGCCTGCAGCCCCATGTATTCGATCGCGCTCGCCCATTCGCCGCGCTGCTTGTCGTTGCCCGCATGCGACGGATCCGGCACCGCGGTGTCGATGGGCAACGCATGCGCCGGCGACACGCCCCAGGTCACTGTCGGCGCGATCAGCGACGCATCGAGCACCACTTCCCGGTCGAACGACACACCGGCGTCGCTCGGCAGCGTGCGCCAGAAGTCGAGCGCGCGTTCCCAGGCGGCACCCTTCGGCGAGAACTCGCGCCCCTCGAGGTAGGCGAAGGTGGTGTCGTCCGGTGCCACCATGCCGGCGCGGCCGCCGGCCTCGATCGACATGTTGCACACCGTCATGCGCGCTTCCATCGACAGGGCCTGGATCGCGCCGCCGGCGTACTCGATCGCATGGTCGGTGGCGCCGTCCGCGCCGATGGTGGCGATGATCGCGAGGATCAGGTCCTTGGCCGACACGCCGAAGCCGAGCTGGCCGTCGACCCGGATACGCAGCGTGGAGGGCAGGGTCTGCCACAGCGTCTGCGTTGCCATCACGTGCGCAAACTCGGACGCGCCGACGCCATAGGACAGGCAGCCGAACGCGCCATGCGTGGAGGTATGCGAGTCGTTGCCGATCAGCGCCAGCCCGGGCTGCACGATGCCCAGCTCCGGGGGCACGATGTGCATGATGCCCTGCTGCGCATGGTCGATGCCGTACAGGTTGATGCCGTACTTGCGCGCGAAGTCCTGCAACTGCACCACCATGTTCCGGATCTCGGCGACCGGGATGCCAGCCAGCCCCTGGGCGCGCCCGGTGGTCGGCACGTAGTGGTCGGTGAACGCGTAGATCTGGTCCGGGCGCATCACCTGCCGGCCCTGTGCCTCGAGCGCGACGAACGCGTGGTAGGTGTTCTCCTGGGCGAGCGCGCGGTCGATGTAGAGCAGCGACTCGCCTTCATCGGTCACGACATGGTGGTTGTCCCAGAGCTTGCGGAACAGGGTGCTGGGCGTCTGTGCCTGGGTCTGCGCCGGTGCAGGACTCATCGTATGGTGCCTCGGTTCATTGCTCTGCCTTGATGCCGCTCTGCCGGACCAGTTGGCCCCAGCGGGTGTACTCGGACCGGACGAACGCGGCGAACTCGTCTGGCGTGCTGCCGACCGTGTCGGCACCCTGGATCAGCAGCTTGTCGCGGAAGCCCGGTGCCCGCAGCACCCGGGCGGTCTCTTCCGCGAAGCGCACCGCGATCTCGCGCGGCGTGCCGATCGGCGCGAAGATGCCGCTCCAGCCGCTGAACGAATAGCCGGCGACGCCGGCTTCGATCATGGTCGGCACTTCCGGGACGCTGGGGAAGCGCCTGGCCCCCGTCACCGCCAGCGCACGCAGGCGGCCAGCGGCCACGTGCGCGGTGACCGACGGCAACGTCGAGAACATCGTCGGCACATGGCCGCCGAGCAGGTCTGCGACCGCCGGCCCGCCGCCCTTGTAGGCGATATGGATCATGTCGATCTTCGCCAGCAGCTTGAACAGTTCCCCCGACAGGTGCGTGCCGGAGCCGTATCCCGAAGACGCGAAGCTCAGTTCGCCGCGTCGCTTCGCTGCCAGCGCAACCAGTTCCTTTACCGACCGCACCGGCATGGACGGCGTCACCACCAGGATGTTCGGCGCATCGATGATCTGGGTGACGGCCATCACGTCGCGCAGCGGATCGGCAGGCGGACTGGCGGTCATGTGCGGCCCGACGGTGAACGTGACCGTGTGCGCGAGCAGGGTGTGCCCGTCCGGCGCCGACTTGGCCACCACTTCGGTGCCGATCGCGCCGGCAGCACCACCGCGGTTTTCCACTACCACCGTCTGCCTGAGCGCCTCGGTCAGGCCTGGTGCGATCGCGCGCGCGGCGAAGTCGGAGATGCCCCCGGGTGGAAAGGCGACGATGATGCGCACCGGCTTCGCCGGCCATGCCTGCGCGAAGGCCTGGCCAGTGGCGACGAGTACAACGACTGCGACGCCAGCAACGGCTGCCGCGCGCGCTGCGCGGCGTGACGGAATCTGTTGCATGTTGACCCTCCTGGGGATTCCCGTTCAGCCAATCGCGGCCGAATCCAGCCGGTAGCGTTCCAGTTTCGCGGGGTCGATGTCCACGCCCAGCCCGGGTGCGCCGCCGATCGCCAGCACGCCACGCGACAGGTCGAGCTTGTCGACGACGATGTCGTCGCGCGTCTTCAGCGGACCGACGCACTCCACCCCCTCGATCACGTTGAGCGAGGTCGACGCGACGATGATCTCGGCCATCGTGTTGATGCCCAGGCCGAAGCCGTGGCCGATCACGCAGCGCAGGCCAGCGGCCTCGGCGGTCGCGATCATCCGCCGCGTCCCGAGCAGGCCGCCCTGCTTCATCACCTTCACCTTCACGATGTCTGCTGCCTCGGCGCGCAGGATGCCGATCAGGCTGGCGTGGTCCAGCACCGATTCGTCTGCCATCAGCGGTACGCCCACGCCCTGCGCATGGCGCCGGATGCGGGTCATCGCCGGCAGGTCGTCCCAGGCGACTGGCTGCTCGACCAGTTGCAGGCGCGCACGCGCGGTGCCGGTGATGAAGGCGATCGCATCGGCTTCCGAAAAGCCCTCGTTCGCATCGGCGCGGATCGCGAAGTCCGTACCGACCGCCTCGCGCACCGCGAGCACCCGTTCGATGTCGGTCTTCACCTCGCCGCCGACCTTCACCTTGCACGAGCGGAAACCCTTCGCCTGCCAGCCAGCGGCCTGGCGCGCAGCCTCTTCCGGGGCCAGCATGCCGACCCAGGCGTTGAAGCGGATCTCGCGCACCACCGCGCCGCCCAGCAGCGTCGCCATGCTGATCCCGGCGCGGCGTGCGGTGAGGTCCAGGCAGGCCATCTCGAGCGCGGCCTTGGCATCGAAGAACGCGGGGTCGATGGCGTCGAGCGTGGCCATCATCGCGTGGATGTTGTCTGCAGGCGCGCCGATCATGGCCGGCGCGAAATGGTCGCGCAGCATCCGGAAGTGGTCGGCGACCGACTCCTTCGAATAGCCGGGCGACGGATCGATGTTGCCGATACCGGTCGCGCCATCGACATCGCGCACCACGACGACGACGCTGCGCTGGATGTCTTTCACGCTGTGCGCCGTCTTGAACGCCTCGATGAGCGGCACGCCGACCAGGTTGATCTCGATGGATTGGATGTTGCTCATGTCTTCCTCCGGCTCTTCACTGCCCCTGCAGGCCGATCGCCCTGACCAGCGCCGCATAGCGTTCGAAATCCTTGCGCATGCGCGCGGCGAGTTCCTCGGGGCCGCCGATCAGCGGATCGAGCCCCTGCGTTTCCAGGGAGCGGCGCACCTCGGGATCCTTGACGGCCTTCATCAGCTCGGCCGATAGCCGCTCGACGACCGGCCGTGGCAGGTTCGCCGGGCCGAGCATCGCGATCCACGGATTCATTTCGAATCCCGGCATGCCGGCCGATTCGGCCAGTGGCGGCACATCGGGCATCGTCGACTGGCGGGTGAGCGTCGACACGCCCAGCGCCTTCAGGCGACCGGACTTGATCACGCCGATCGCGTTCGGCAGCGTCGCGGTGGAGGCGAAGGTCTCGCCGCCCAGCAGCGACGCCATCGATTGCGGCCCGCCGCGATACGGGACGTGCAGCAGCCGGATCTTCGCTGCCGCCGCGAAGGCTTCCATGCCGAAGTGGGGCGAACTGCCGTTGCCGGAGGACCCGTAGCTGATCCCGCCCGGCTGGGTACGTGCGAGTGCGATGAAATCGCGCGCGGTCTTCACCGGCAGCGATGGATGCACGACCAGCACCCACGGCTGGCCGGAGACCAGGCCGATCGGCGTGAAGTCCTCGAACGTCCGGTAGGACAGCGTCTTGTAGGTGCTGGGGTTGGACACATGCGTGGCCGAGTGCACCATCAGGGTATAGCCGTCGCCGGGCGAGCGGGCGACGATCTCGGCACCGATGGTGCCGGCGGCACCGGCGCGGTTCTCGACCACGAAAGGCACGCCGAGTGCCTCGCTCATCTTCTGCACGACGGGGCGCGCGGCGGCATCGTTAGAGCCGCCACCGGGCCAGGGCACGATCACCCGGATCGGCTTCGAAGGCCATGCCTGTGCGGCCGCGGGTGGCGGCGCCAGCAGCAGCGCGGCAAGCGCCGTGGCGGCAACGGCTGCACCCCGCTTCATGCGCGGTGCTTCCCGACGAAATCCCAGTCGACCTCGGCACCCCAGCCCGGACCCTGCGGGATGTCCACCAGGCCGTCGCGCATCTGCATGCGCTCCTGGTAGAGCCCGTAGGACAGCGGGTTGCGATCCGAGCCGCCCATCGTCTCCACGCCGAACGACGCCGTGCGGAACGCTGCGACCAGGTGCGAATGGATCTCCGGGGCCAGGTGCGGCGCGATCGACACGCCATGCTGTTCGGCAAGGTGGGCGATGCGTACCGCTTCGGTCATGCCGCCGGCGCGGGTTGCATCGAATTGCACGTAGCGGATGCCGCCGTGCTCGATGAAGTCGCGCACCGTGTGCCGGGTCAGTTCGCGCTCGCCATGGCCGATCGGGATGTGCGTCGATCGGGCCAGCACGGCGAAGTCTGTCGGACTCAGTTGCCAGTGCAGCGGTTCTTCCAGCCAGAAGATGTCGAACGGCTCGACCGCATGTGCGAAGCGGATGCAGTCATCCAGGGAAAACGCGGCGTTCATGTCGAGCATCAGCAGCACGTCGGGGCCGATCGCCGCGCGCGTTGCACGGATGCGTTCGACTTCGTCGGCGATGGTCAGCCCCCCGGTCTTCAGCTTGACGGCGCGATAACCTGCCTCGACGTAGCCGGCGAGTTCATGGGCGCACGCATCGAGCGGGGCACCTTCGCGATAGAAACCGCCAGTGGCATAGCTGCGCACCGGTGCACCGCTGCCGCCGAGCAGCCGCCAGACCGGCAGGCCGGCCGCCTTGCCGCGGATGTCCCAGAGCGCGAGGTCGATGCCGCCGATCGCCGCCATCACGTTCGCGCGCGAGGAGCGGCCGAGCGGCGCGGGCAGGCCGTCCTTCGCGAACATGCCGCCGGGACGCGGCGAGGTCAGCGAGAACAGGAACTCCCAGTTGTCGGTGGTGGCCAGGGCATCGCGTCCCTTGAGCAGCGCACTGAAGCGGGCGACCCAGTCGCATACGGCCGGCATCGGCGTCGCATGGATCTCGGCGGTGCCGACCAGCCCGTCGTCGGTGCGCACCTCGACGACGATCAGGTGCGCCTTCTGGTGGCACTCATGGGCGGTGTAAAGGGTTTCCGCCAGCGGCACCGACAACGGGTGCGTGCGGATCTCGGCGATACGCGTCAAGTGAAGCTCCTCGGCTGTTGCGCGTGTTCAGGTCAGGCGCGCGTCCTCTGGGGGGCGTTCACGCGGGCGAGGCACTCGGCCCCGCAGAGACCAATGGTCGCATGGACGCGCCCATGCTGCCGGGTGCGCGGCGGGTGCAAGGTGCCCCCGCTGCGGACTCCGGAATCAGGCGGCCGGACGCTCGGCCTTGATGGTCGTGCGCAGCAGCAGCCGGCGCTCGTTCGCATCGAACGCGTTGCGTTTGTGCATCGTGCAGCGGTTGTCCCACATCACCAGGTCGCCGAGCTGCCATTCCTGGAACCAGCAATACGGCACCTGGATCGCATGCGCCCACAGACGGTCGAGCAGCGCTTCGCTGTCTTCAAGCGGCAGCCCCATCACATAGCCGTTGGGCCGGCGGCCAAGGAACAGCGCGCGGCGGCCGGTCTCGGGGTGGCGGATGACGATCGGGTGGATCGCGCCGGGTGCCTCGCGCGGGTCGGTGACCTTCTGGAAGCCCTTGCGCAGGTCGCCGGCGCTGTTGTGGCTGGCGTCATGCTTGATCTGCTGGCCTTCGATCGCGGCCTTCAGGTCGGCGGGCAGCGTCTCGTAGGCGGCATACATGTCGATGAAGCCGGTCTCGCCGCCCTTCGATGGCAGTTCGACCGAGTACAGCAGCGCCGCCGACGGGGTGATTTCCTGGTACGACATGTCGGTGTGCCACACCGCCTCGCCGTAGCCGAGGCTGCCGATCACCTCGCCGGCGACCTTGATGTTCGACATCACCGCGAGTTCCGGATAGCCCTCGATCCAGTTCTTGCCGCGGATGTTGATGGGCGCCTTGTCGAGCGTGCCGAAGCGGCGGCTGAAGGCGAGCAGGTCATCCTTCGCCAGGTCCTGGCCGCGGAAGCGCAGCACCTTGTGGTCGAGCCAGGCATCGCGGATGGCTTCGAACGTGGCGTCGGACAGTGCGCAGGAGAGGTCCGGCCCGACGATGTCGGCGCCGATGCCCTTGCCGGTGGGCACGACCTGCACCGGGACGTCCGGGATGAAGCTGCCGGCGGCCGGGGCGGCGGTCTGCAGCGTGGTGGGCGGGTTCATGTCGGCCTCCTCCTTCGGTAGCGGTATGTCGGCATTGTATTGTCGATTATCAATAATCTGCAAGGTCGTCGTCCCTGCCGCAGCCCGGCTAGAATCGGCGCCATGGCAGCCCGAACGAACCTGAAGCACGTGCCCGCCGAGCCGTCCGCGGGCTTCGGTTCGACCATGCCCGACCGCATCGCACGGGCGCTCGCCGCGCGCATCATCGAGGGCGGGCTCTCGCCCGGGCAGCGGCTGGTCGAGGCTAACATCGCGTCCGAGTTCGGGGTCAGCCACGGGCCGGTGCGCGATGCATTGCGCGCGCTCGAGCGGCAGGGTCTCGCGACGATCGCCCCCTATCGCGGTGCGGTGGTGCGCGAGGTGTCGGTGCGCGAGGTGACCGAGCTGTACCAGGTGCGCGCCGCGCTGGTCGGGCTGCGCGCGCGCTGGATCGCCGAGGACGCCGGGCATCGGCAGTTCGCGACTGCGCTGAAGCCGAAGGTCACGCAATTGCGCGCGATGGTGCGTGGCAACGACCCGGTCGACGGCTATGTCGATGCCGCTCTGGCGGTGAACTCTGCGTTTACCGCCTCGGTGGCTAATCCGTGGCTTCGCTCGATGCTCGAGTCGCTGTCGATGCAGACTGCGCGCTACACCCGGCTTGGCCTGCGGGATACGAAGCGGCGCCGCGACTCGGCCGCTGCCTGGCACGGCCTGGTGCAGGCCATCGAAGCCGGGGACGGCGACGAGGCCGAGCGCGTCGCACGCGCGAACTCGCTCGCGTTGCGCGATGCGGCGATCAGGGCACTGGAAGAGCGGGCCGCGGCGGCCGGACCGGCGGTGGTGAAGGCAGGCAGGTCATCCCGGGCCACGTCGCAGACCACGTCGCGCGCCGGGGCGAGGACATCGACGGCGCGCGTCGCAGCCGGATTGCGCGCGAAACCGGCTGCG
>CAMDXD010000137.1 GCA_945877995.1 Bordetella parapertussis | reverse complement strand
GGCGGGTACTCGGAAGAAGGACCCAGGCCCAGGCCCGGGGAGGGAATGCTCGCCCGCGTGCAGTTCCGCAAGGGTGCGCTGGCGGAAGTCCGGTTCCATCCGCTCGACATGCGGCTCGGCTCGCACCGGGGCATGAGCGGACGCCCGCTGCTGGCCACCGGCGAATCGGCGGCCTACGCGCTCGGGCGCATGAAGCACCTGTGCTCCCTGTTCGGGCTCGACATGCAGATCGAGGCAGACGTGGGCCATGTCCGCGCGGGCTGAATCTCGCGTCCTGGCCGCGGCTGCGGCACTGGCGGTCCTCTGCCAGCCCGCCAGCGGTGCGTCGACGGCACAGGACGGCACTTACCCGTCCCGGCCGGTGCGGCTGGTGGTGCCCTATCCATCGGGCACCGGCACCGACACGATCGCGCGGGTGATCGGCCAGCGGCTGGCCGAGCGCACGGGGGCGAGCTTCGTGGTGGACAACCGGCCCGGCGGCGCCAGCATCATCGGCATC
Source organism: Bordetella parapertussis (assembly GCA_945877995.1). Classification (GTDB taxonomy): domain Bacteria; phylum Pseudomonadota; class Gammaproteobacteria; order Burkholderiales; family CAIKXV01; genus CAIKXV01. Next base: position 9,087 of record CAMDXD010000137.1, on the reverse strand, counting down.
GCCCTGGTGGCGAAGGCACTTGCCGATGGATACACCGTCCTGGTGGGCGCGCCTTCACTCACGATTTCGCCGGCACTTCAGGCTTCCACTCCGTTCGACGTCCTGCGCGACTTCGCGCCGGTGATCAGGGTCACCTCGGCACCGCTGGTGATGGTGGTCGCACCGCAGATCGGCACTGCCACGCTGAAGGATTTCCTCGCGCTCGCACGGTCCAGGCCCGGCCAGCTCAACTTCGCCTCCGGCGGCATCGGCGGCAGCATCCACATGGGCATGGAGCTGCTCAACGCCATGGCCATGATCAAGGTGGTCCATGTGCCATACAAGGGCAGTCCCCAGGCACTGGTCGACCTGCTCTCGGGACAGGTGCACGCGATGACCAATATCGTGTCGTCGTCGCTGCCGCACATCGCGCAGGGAAGGCTGGTCGCGCTGGGCGTCACGAGCCCGGCCCGCATTCCCGTGCTGCCTTCGGTGCCGACCATCGCCGAAGCGGGGGTCCCCGGTTACGAGCTCATGCAATGGCACGGCCTGCTGCTGCCTTCACGGACACCGGCGGCCATCGTGCGCCGACTGGAGGCCGAGACGCGCGAAGTGATGAAGCTCGCAGCCGTGCGCGACTCCCTGGCCGCGCAGGGCTTCGATCCGGTTGCCGAGGGCCCGTCGGCGTTCGGCGCGATGCTGAAGGAAGAGCTGGTCAAGTGGGCGCGTGTCGTCCGCGACAGCGGTGCACGCCCCAACTAGCCTACCAGGGAGGTCATTCCACATGCCACGCTCATGGCGGTCAACCCGCGTATCGACCATCACCCCTTCGGCCACGGTCGCGATGACCGACCGCGTGAAGCAGATGCGCGCCTCGGGCATCAACATCATCGGCCTCGCCACCGGGACGCCGGACTTCGATACCCCTGCCTACATCAAGGCAGCCGGAAAGGCGGCGATCGACGCCGACCGCACCTACATCACTTACACCCACAGCTCAGGGCTGCCCGAGCTGCGCGAAGCGATCTCGGCCAAGCTTGCGCGGGAGAACGACGTTCGGGTCGGCATCGACGAGATCTTGGTGACCATCGGCGTCAAGCAAGGACTGTTCACCGCCGCGCAGGCCTGCTTCGACCCGGGCGACGAGATCCTTGTCCCTTCCCCGACCTGGGTCACCTACGAGGCCTGCCTCAAGCTTGCCGGCGCCGTCCCGGTCTTCGTCGCCTGCCGTGCCTCGAACGGATTCCGCGCCGACCCGGACGACCTCGCGCGGGCCGTGACGCCGCGCACGCGCGCGATCCTGCTCAACTCGCCGGGCAATCCCGCCGGTGGCGTCATCTCCGCCGATGCGATGGAAAGCATCGCGCAACTGGCGATGAAGCACGACCTGCTGGTCATGACCGACGAGATCTACGAGCACATGGTCTATGGCGACCACAGGCACGTGAGCATCGCATCGCTTCCAGGCATGGCCGAGCGCACGCTGACCTTCAACGGCCTTTCGAAGACTTATGCGATGACCGGCTGGCGTGTCGGCTACGTCGCGGGGCCGAAGGTGATCCTGCGCGACATGCAGAAGATACACAGCCACTCCGTCACGTGCGCAGCTGCGTTCGCTCAGAAGGCCGCTGCGGTCGCACTGGACGGGCCGCAGGACGACCTGCATCGATACATAAGCACGCTGAAGGCACGCCGACAACAGCTCCTCGACGGACTGAACAGCATCGACGGCGTGCGCTGCCAGGCGCCCGATGGCGGGATCTTCTGCTTTCCGGACATCAGCGCGCTGGGCGATGACCAGGCGGTATCGGCGGCCTTCCTGGAGCATGCACGGGTCAGCACCCTGCCCGGCTCCGCGTTCGGCCCCGGCGGTGAAGGACACCTGCGCATCAATTTCGCGCGTCGCAACCCGGACGACATAGATCTGGCCATCGCACGGCTGCGCGAAGCGAGGGCCAGGCTTTGAAGGCCCGCGAACAGAAGGCGAGCGTCGGCATCGACATCGGCGGCACCTTCACCGACCTGGTGATGGTGCACCCGCGCACCGGCGAGCGCCTGATCGGCAAGGTCCTGACCACCCCTGACGACCCGAGTCGGGCGGTGCTGCAGGGGCTGTCGCACCTGCTCGATCGCGCAGGGGTACCGATCGCCAGTGTCGGCCTGATCGCACATGCCACCACGCTCGCGACCAATACCGTGATCACCGGCACCGGAGCCAGGGCAGGACTGGTCACGACCGCTGGCTTCCGGGACACGCTCGAGATCCAGAGCGAGTCGCGCTACGACCTCTACGACCTGGAACTTCAGATACCTCCGCCGCTCATTCCGCGCGCGCTGCGGCGCGAAGTCCAGGAACGACTCGATCATCGCGGGCAGGTCATCACCGCACTGGACGCGGGAGAAGTCCGGCAACTGCTCGGCTGGTTCCGTGAACGCGGTATAGAAGACATCGCGGTCTGTCTCATCCACGCCTATGCCAATCCGGAGCACGAAAGGCTCGTCGCCCGGATCGCGCAGCAGATGGGCGGCTTCCGCCTCAGCCTGTCCAGCGAGGTGTGCCCGGAGATCCGGGAGTATCCGCGGGTCAGCACCACCGTCATTAACGCCTACATCCGGCCGCAGATCATCGCCTATCTGGACCGGATCGAGGCCGGACTGCACGAGATGGGCTTCGACGGCAGTCTGTTCATCATGTCCTCCGCGGGTGGGGTGCTCCATCCGCAGACGGCGAAGGACATGCCGGCTGCGCTGGTCGAGTCCGGCCCGGCGGCAGGCGCGCTCGCCGCATCCTACTTCGCCAGGCTGACCCGTCGCCGCCAGGTGCTCGCGTTCGACATGGGTGGCACGACCGCGAAGGCCTGCCTGATAGAGGATGCGCGGCCTGTGCTTGGCCAGGAGTTCGAAGCTGCGCGGATCAAGCGATTCAAGCGCGGCAGCGGGTATCCGATCCGGATGCCGGTGGTCGAGCTGATCGAGATCGGCGCCGGGGGGGGCAGCATCGCGTGGATCGACAGCATGGGCCTGCTCAAGGTCGGCCCCGAGGGCGCGGGCTCGTCGCCAGGCCCTGCCTGCTACGGCCTCGGTGGCGACCGACCGACGGTCACCGACGCGGACCTCGTCCTCGGCTACCTCGATCCGGCCTACTTCCTGGGTGGAAGGATGACCCTGGACCGGACCCTCGCCGAGGCGGCGATCCACAAGCATGTCGCCAGGCCCCTGGGCCTGTCCGTGGCGAAGGCGGCCCTGGGGATCCTCGAGGTGGTCAGCGAGAACATGGCGGGCGCGGCACGCATCCACGCGATCGAGCGCGGCTTCGACCCACGGGCGTTCAGCCTGATCGCATTCGGCGGCGCCGGGCCGGTTCACGCGTACTGGGTCGCACGCAGGCTGGGCATTGACGAGGTGGTCTTCCCGGTGGGTGCAGGCGTTGCGTCGGCTGCAGGCCTCCTGGTCTCGCCGGCGAGCTCGCACCATGTCCGCACCTTCATCCAACCGCTGGCCACGCTGGAAGCCGCGCGCTTGCTCGATGTGTTTGGCGCGCTGGAAGCGGACGGCACTGCATCCCTGAAACGCCTCGGGATCACGCACTGCGTGGTGGAGCGGCGCATGGAGATGCGCTATGTCGGCCAGGGGCACGAGGTCGAGATCGTCGTCCCGGTCCGCCGCTCCGGCTGGCTGGATGCCATCCGCCAGGCGTTCGAAGCGCAGTATATCCGCCTGTTCGGAAGGCTGCCGGGCGCCCTTCCGATCGAAGTCATCAACTGCCGGCTATCGGTGTCCGGCCAGCCGCAGTCGATCGACCTCTGCCCTCCCGTGCGCGGTGCGCCGGGCCGGGCGCGCAAGGGCAGGCGCATGGCGCTGTTCGCCGACGGGGCACGGCCGGTCCGCTGCGCAGTCTATGACCGGGCACTGCTGGCGCCGGGCGAGCGGGTCGCCGGACCCGCGATCATCGAGGAAGCCGAATGCACGATCGTCGTTCCACCGGGATCGTCGTGCCGGACCGACCGTTACGGCAACGTGATCATGGCCCGGACCCTGCGCGCGGAGGCCGCATGAAAGCCGTCCCGGACTCGAGCACCCTGGAGGTGATGTGGAGCCGGCTGAACTCCATCGCGGACGAGGCGGCGATCACGCTGGTGAGGACCTCCTTCTCGACGGTCGTGCGCGAGTCCAAGGACCTCACCTGCGTGCTCTTCGACACGCTCGGCAGGTCGCTTGCCCAGGCCACGATGTCGATCCCGTCGTTCACCGGCACCCTGCCGTTGACGATGAAGCACTTCCTCGCACGCTACCCGGCGGCGACATGGCGCCCCGGGGACGTGGTGATGACCAACGACCCCTGGCTGGGCAGCGGGCACCTGCCGGACATAAACATCGCGGTACCGATCTTCCTCGGACGCAAGCTGGTCGGCTTCGCCGGGCTGGTCGCGCATGCCACGGACATCGGCGGCAAGACGCTTTCAGCCACGGCGCTCGAGATCTTCGAGGAAGGCCTCCGGTTGCCGGTATGCCGGCTGGCGCGCGCCGGGAAGTGGTCGGAGGATATCGTCGACCTGATCCGCACCAACGTCCGCGTGCCGGACGAAGTGATCGGGGATCTCAACGCACTGGTCGCCGCAGGCGGGATCGCCCAGCGCCGGATGGTGGAGTTCATGAAGGAGTTCAGGCTGGCGTCGCTGACCGAGCTCGCCGAGGAGATCCAGGCAAGGGCCGAGGCGGCGATGCGCGCACGGATCCGTGCACTGCCCGACGGGGTCTACCACCATGCGCTGACCACGGATGGCTTCGACGAGCCGCTGGTGATCCAGCTGGCGCTCAAGGTCCGGCGCGACCGGATCACGCTCGACTTCACGGGAACGGCCGGACAGCAGCGCAGCGGAATCAACTCGCCCTGGTGCTATACCTATTCCTACAGCGTGTTCGCCGTGAAGTCGGTCCTCACGCCGGAGGTGCCGAACAACGAAGGCACCTTCCGGCCCATCAGCATCCACGTCCCCGAGCGCTCGCTGCTCAACGCTGCATTCCCGGCCGCCACTGGCGCGCGCAGCACCACCGGCCATTTCGTCGTGACGGCGGTGTATGGCGCACTGGCGCAGATCGTGCCGGACCGGGTGCTCGCCGAATGCGGCGCACCGCGCCCGATCGTTGTGGTGCGCGGCACGCGCGACGATGGACGGCCGTTCTCCCAGACGCTGTTCTGCATGGGCAGCATGGGCGCCCGGCCGAATGACGACGGCATCTCCTGCATCGCCTATCCGACCAATACCGCGGTCACGCCGGTCGAGGTGGTGGAGGCAGCCGTTCCCCTTCGAATCACCCGCAAGGAGATCCTGTGCGATTCCGGCGGTGCGGGCGAGCATCGCGGCGGTTGCGGCCAGTGGCAGGAGGTCGAGATCCTCACCGAAGCCCCGGCAACCATCTCGATCCGGGCGGACCGGACGAAGCATCCTGCGCGCGGTGCGAGTGGAGGGGAAGCGGGCTCCTGCACCGAGGTCAAGCTCAACGGCAAGGAGATCAGCGCGAAGGGAATCACGGTCGCTCGCAAGGGCGATCGCCTGCAGGTCTTGACGCCGGGTTCCGGCGGCTACGGCCCGCCCCACGCGCGGCCGCCAGGACGCGTGGCGACGGATGTCGAGAACGGCCTGGTTTCGGTGGCGGCCGCCCGCGACCGATACAAGGTGGTGATCGATCCGGCGACGCTGCGCCTGGACGCCGCGGCCACGCAGCGCATGCGCTCGCGCGGCATCAAGGCATGAAGACCCGTCGCCAGGGGCCGGGGGTACGGGTCGCCGCCTTCGGCGCGTTGCTCGCCGTGGCCCTGTCGATTCCGACGGTTCAGGCACAGAAGGGCTATCCGTCACGGCCGATACGGTTCGTCGTCGGCAACCCGCCGGGGGGCGGCCAGGACATCATCGCGAGGCTGCTCGCCGCGAGGCTGTCGGAAACGCTCGCCGTGCCGGTGCTGGTGGACAACCGCCCGGGCGCGGCCGGCAACGTCGGCGCCGAGATCGTCTCCCGCGCGCCTGCCGACGGCCATACCCTGCTGATGCTGGGCTTCGCGAACGCCACCAACGTCGGGCTGTTCCGCAAGCTGCCGTTCGACCTGCTCAGGGATTTCACGCCCGTGGCTCTCGTCGCGGAGTCGACCAACCTGCTGATCGCGCCCGCGGCGGGCAGGTTCGCGACCGTGCGGGAACTCGTCTCCGAGGCCCGCACGAATCCGGGACGGCTCAACTACGGATCCGGCGGCAACGGAACGGTGCCCCACCTCGGCATGGAACTCTTCAAGCGGCTCGCCGGCGTCGACATCGTCCACATCCCTTACGGCGGCGGCGGCCAGTCGATGGCGGCGCTGGTCGGCGGGCAGGTCGACCTGCTGATCGTCAATGCACTCGCCGGCCTGCCGCAGCTCCGCTCCGGCAAGGTGAAGGCGCTGGGGATCACCTCCCTGAAGCGCTCCCCGGTCGTGCCGAACGTGCCCACGATCTCCGAGTCCGGCGTACCCGGCTTCGAGGTGGTCTCGTGGTGGGGCGTCGCCGCGCCGGCCGGGCTGCCGCTGCCGGCACTGTCCACGATCAACAAGGCCATCGCGCATGCAGTCTCGCATCCAGACATCCGCAGCCAGTTCGATGCGCAGGGGATCGATTCGGCTACCGGGACACCAGAGGCCTTCGGGCGGTTCCTCCAGGACGAGGTCCGCAAATGGTCGAAGGTGATCAGGGACGCGGGAATCCAGCCCATGTAGTCGATGCACCCGAGCCGTAACGGAGGCCCCATGGTTCGCCGCTCTTCATCAGTTCTATCGACTTCCGCAGCCGTCGTGCTTGCCGCCACGCCGATGGCCCTGGCGCCCTGGGCGCTTGCGCAGCCGGCCGCCGAGCCGCCGTACCCTTCAAGGGTCGTGCGGATCATCGAGCCGTTCGCACCGGGCGGATCGACCGACCAGGTTTCCCGCATGCTCTCGGAGCGCCTCGCACAAAGGCTGGGACAGCCGGTGATCGTCGAGCACAGACCCGGCGCTGGCGGCGTGGTCGGCATGGAAGCGGCCCTGCGAGCGCCGGCCGACGGTCATACGCTCGTGGTGGCCCCGGTGGGCCCGTGGGCGGTCAACCCGCACATGCACAAGCTTTCGTATGACCCGGTGAACGACGTGGCGATGGTCATACGCCTGCTGTCGATGCAGGGCCTGGTCCTGGTGCACCCGAAGCTGCCGGTGCGGACGATCCCCGAACTCGTCGCCCTGGCCGGCAAGCGCCCCGGGGAACTGAACTACGGTTCATCCGGGATCGGTGGCTGGGGCCATGTGTCCGCCGAACTGTTCTGCATGCTGGCCGGCGTCCGCATGACGCACGTTCCATACAAGGGTTCGGCCCCTGCGCTTGCCGACCTGGTCGGTGGCCACCTGCAGGTGCTGTTCAACACGGTCTCGACGACGCTGCCGCATGTCTCGTCCGGGCGCGTGCGCGCGATCGCAGTGACCGGCGCTTCACGCCTGGACGCGTTGCCCACGGTACCCACCGTAGCAGAAGCCGGTGTCCCGGGATACGAGAACACGACCTGGTCCGCGCTGGGTGCACCGGGTCGTACGCCCAGGCCCGTGATCGACCGGCTGAACCGCGAAGTCGCGTCCATCCTGCAGACGACCGAAGTGCTCGAGCTTGCCCGCCAGCAGAGCTCGACGGTGCTGGGCGGAACGCCGGAGGAGGCACAAGCCCACCTGAAGTCGGAGATCGCCAAGTACGGTCGCGTGATCCGGGACGCGGGCATCCGGCCCTGAACGTGCACGACCGATCCCCCTTTCGTACGGAGTGACCTCGATGGAACGCTTCCCTGCGTGCTCGCGCCCGGCGTCGTCCGCCGTTGCGGCAGCCTTTCCTGCCCTGTTGTTGCTGGCGCCCGCCGTCGCGCAGGAGTATCCCCAGCGGCCGGTACGCATCGTGGTCAACGTCAGCGCGGGAGGGGGCGTGGATGGCATCGCCCGCCTGATGGCGCAGCATTACTCGGCCGTCTGGTCGCAGACCTTCATCGTCGACAACCGTCCGGGCGCCGGCGGGCGCATCGGTGTCGACACGGTCGCCCGGGCCGCAGCGGACGGCCATACACTGCTGGTCAGCAGCGGCACCGTCGTCACCAATGCCGCCGTCTCTGCGCAGGGCTACGATCCGGTCACCGACCTGCAGCCCATCACGCGCCTGATCAGCGCCCCGTATGCCATCGCAGTCTCGCCGAACCTGGCCGCATCCAGCCTGAAGGAACTGCTGGCGATCGCCGCGCAAAAGCCCGGGCGCATCAGCTTCGCCTCCGCCGGCAACGGCAGTATCACCCACATGGGCGCCGAACTCCTCGCAAGCATGGCAAACGTGCAGATGCTGCACGTACCGTACAAGGGCGTCGCGGAAGCCTATCCTGCAGTATCGACCGGGCAGGTCGACTGGATACTCGGCAACCCGGCGTCGGTGATGCCGCTGGTGAAGGCGGGCCGGCTGAAGGTCCTGGCAGTGACCAGCCCCGCGCGCATGGCAGCCCTGCCGGACGTTCCCTCCGTCGCCGAGGCGGGCGTCCCCGGATATGACGTCACCGGCTGGTACGGCATGTTCGCACCGCCAAGGACACCCGCGACGATCGTGTCCCGGCTGCATGCCGAGGCACGCAACAGGCTGAAGTCACCGGAGGTGGCGAAGCGGCTCGAGGCCGAGGTCGCCGACCCGGTGGGCAATACCCCTGCCGAGTTCGCGGCTGAAGTGAAGGCGGAGTACGTGAAGTGGAAGGCGCTCGCCGCCCGCCGAGGCATCACCCCGTAGCGGCGATGCGCGGCGTCAATCCGCCCGCCCCCCCGAGGCCTTCACCACCTTCGCCCACTTGTCGATCTCGCTCCTCGACCAGGCAGCGAACGCCGGGGGACTGCTGCAGATCGGCATCGAACCGTCGCGCACCAGCGCCTGCGAAACGTCAGGCAGGTTCCTGCAATCGGCGCACGGCGCCATCGAAGGCACCGACGCCATGCCTATTCCGCCTTCACGCCCGCATCCCGGATCACTCGTTCGTACAACGCGATCTCCTTCAGGAAGACCCCGGACAGCGTCTTCGGGTCGCTGCTCTTCGCCTCCA
>CAMDXD010000136.1 GCA_945877995.1 Bordetella parapertussis | reverse complement strand
CGCGCTGCGATTGATGCTGGCGCTGCGGCGCGCCGGCTACCGGCTCGCCGCCGACACCACGGTAGAGGCCTTCCTCGATGCACACCGCCAGCGCGCGCCCATCGTCGATGGACTATGGACCCCGCTGTGCATTGCCGCCTTGAACACACCGCCCGAGCGTGCGTCGGCACAGGTCTTCGCGAACGTGCTGCGCGACAGCCTGGGTGCCGCGCGCGCGGCGAGCGACCTGCTGCTGCCGGCGGACGACCTCAGCGCGCTGTTCCCGGACCCCGCCGCCCGCCATGTCGAGTCGCGGGGCGGATCGGTGCACTGCGGCCATCGCGTCGAACGGATCGAAGTGGCCGCCACCGGCAGTGGGTGGCAGTTGCGGTTCGCACAGGGGCGGGCAGAGCCTGCCGGACCGTTCGGTGCCGTCGTGCTCGCGGTTGCCCCGCGCGCGCTCGCCGCACTCACTGCAGACTGGCCCGCGCTGCATGGCGTGCATCGGTGCGTGACAGCCTATGCGTACGAGCCGATCACTTCGGTCTACCTGCAATACCCGCCGTCGGTCGCACTGGCCCACCCGATGACCGGATTCAGCAGAGGCCCAGGCCAGTGGGTGTTCGACCGTGGCGCACTGGCCGGCCAGCCCGGGCTGCTCGGCGTGGTGATCAGCGCCTCTGCTGCGCAGCGCTCGATGGATGCAGGCACGCTCGCGGCCGAGGTGCATCGCCAGCTGTGCGGGCTGCTGCCCGGACTGGCGGCCCCCGCCTGGACCAAGGTGATCACCGAACGGCAGGCAACCTTCTCCTGTACGCCGGGGCTGCAGCGCCCAGGCACGCTGACCGCGGCGCCAGGCGTGGTACTGGCCGGCGACCATGTCGCGAGCGACTATCCGGCCACGCTGGAGGGCGCGGTGCGCAGCGGCCTGCAGGCGGCCGGCGCGGTACTCGCCCGCATGCGCGCCGGCTGACACGCGACAGGCATCGACCGACAGACGATAATCGCGCCCCGCCGCCGCGCGGACGAAACCCCAGGACCCGAAAGACATGGACTCATTCCGACTGCCCGATACCTATTCGCCCGCCGCCGACTGCCTGCGCGACCGGGTCGTGATGGTCACCGGTGCCGGTCAGGGCCTTGGCCGCGCCGTGGCGCTCGCCTGCGCGCGGCACGGTGCCCATGTCGTGCTGCACGGGCGCCGGCAGAAGAAGCTCGATGCGGTCTACGACGAGATCGTCGCCGCAGGAGGCCCGGAGCCGGCGCTGTTCGCACTCGACCTCGCGAAGGCGACCGATGCTGATTTCCAGGCGACCGCGGCGGCGATCGGCGCCCAACTCGGCCGGCTGGACGCGCTGGTGCACTGCGCGGTCCATGTCGACCAGTTGCGCCCTCTGGACGATGAGACGGTCGACCGCTGGCTGTCGGTGCTGCGCGTGAACCTCGTTGCCGCGGCGGCACTGAACCGCGCCTGCCGGCCGCTGCTGCAGGCCTCGCCGTCGGCATCGGTGGTGCTCACGGTCGAATCGCACGCGTTGTCGCCGTCGATGTTCTGGGGCAGCTTCGCGCTGTCGAAGCAGGCGCTCTTGTCCCTGGTGGCGGTGCAGGCGCAGGAGTGGCGCGTGTTCGCCAACCTGCGCATCAACGCGCTGCTGCCCGGTCCGGTGGCCACGCCGCAGCGCAATCGGACCCACCCCGCCGAGGACGCGTCGACGCTGCCCGCCCCGGACAGCCTGGCCGCCGGCTACCTTTACCTGGTGGACCCCGCCGGCGCGCCGGTGTCGGGACGCCTGCTCGACATGACCGCCGGCCCGGCCAACGCGGGCATGCCGGCTGCGTGAGGGGCCCTGTGCCCGGGATGCACCGGGCGCTTCAGGTCAGGGCCTTCGGCAGGTTGTCGCGGATACGATCGGGGATCGGCGTGGACTTCTGGGTCTCGTGGTCGATCCAGACCATCACGGCCTCGCCCTGCGCGTAGACCAGCGAGGCGTCCTTCGCATCGCGCATCACGTACCGGTGGCGGAAGCTGCTGCGGCCTGGCACGGCGCAATGCACGAGGATCTCGAGGGTGGCCGGATACACGACCGAGCGGATGTACGTGCAGGACGTCTGCGCGACGACCGGCCCCTTTCCTTCGCCGTGCCGGTCGGGCGCAAAGCGATCGAACCATTCGATCCGGGCCTGTTCGGTGAATCGGAAGTACTGCACATTATTTACGTGACCCTGGGCGTCCATGTCGCCCCAGCGCACCGGCAGCGTGACGGTCAGCATCAGTTCATGGTCGTCGGTGAAGGGGGCGGGTTTCGTGGGCAGGTGCGGGGTGTCGGCGGGCATGGGGCTGTCTTGGAAAGTGGACCGGGGAGAAACATGGCGGGTTGTCGAACACGCCCGCGGGCGAGCGCGGGAAACGATTCCGATAGAATGCGAGGTTACCCGACGTTGTCCCGGCGCTGCGCGCCGGCGTCGGACGCGGGCGTTGATCGATCCGAAACGACGGAGTCTGCATTGAGCGCACCACACGACGGTCCCCACCCCGCCTCCGGCGCCGCGGCTGCTGCGCGTACCGACCGGGAGTCGATGCCCTACGACCTCGTGGTCGTCGGTGCCGGCCCGGCAGGCCTGTCAGCCGCGATCCGGGCGAAGCAGCTGGCCGCGCAAGCCGGGCGCGAGGTCACCGTCTGCGTGATCGAGAAGGGATCCGAGGTCGGCGCACACATCCTGTCGGGCGCGGTGATGGATCCGCGCGCGATCGACGAACTGCTGCCCGACTGGAAGGCCATGGGCGCACCGCTGCAGGTCGAAGTCAGCGAGGACCGCTTCCTTTTCCTCACCGCGACCGGCCAGTACCAGGTGCCGAACCCGCTGCTGCCCGACTGCTTCCGCAACCACGGCAACTACGTGATCAGCCTGGCCAACGTCTGCCGCTGGCTGGCGACCCATGCCGAGGCACTGGGCGTGGAGATCTTCCCCGGCTTTGCGGCGACCGAGGTGCTGTTCGACGAGGCGGGCGCGGTGCGCGGCGTCGCGACCGGCGACATGGGCGTCGACCGTTCGGGCGCGCGGACGGCGGCGTTCCAGCCCGGCATGGAACTGCACGCGTCGTACACGCTGTTTGCCGAGGGCTGCCGCGGCCAGCTCGGCCGCCAGCTTGAGGCCCGCTTCGACCTGCGTGCCGGTCGCGATCCGCAGACCTATGGCATCGGCCTCAAGGAGTTGTGGCAGGTCGATCCGGCGAAGCACCAGCCCGGGCTGGTCGTGCACACCGCCGGATGGCCGCTCGACCGGGATACCTACGGCGGCTCTTTCCTGTACCACCTCGACGACAACCAGGTCGCGATCGGTTTCGTGGTCGGGCTCGGCTACCGCAATCCCTACCTGAGCCCGTTCGACGAATTCCAGCGCTACAAGCAGCATCCCTCGATCCGCGGCTTCCTTGAAGGCGGCAAGCGCATCGCCTACGGCGCGCGCGCGATCGCCGCCGGCGGCCTGCAGTCTCTGCCGAAGCTGGTGTTCCCGGGCGGCGCGCTGATCGGCTGCGATGCCGGCTTCCTGAACGCATCGCGCATCAAGGGCAGCCATGCGGCGATCAAGTCCGGCATGCTGGCCGCCGAGGCTGCCTTCGCAGCACTGGGCGATGGGCGCAGCGCCGACGAGTTGTCCGCGTACCCGGCCGCATTCGAGGCCAGCTGGCTGCACGATGAACTGCACCGTGCGCGCAACTTCAAGCCTTCGCTGTCGAAGGGGCTGTTCACCGGCGCGCTGCTGGTGGGCATCGAACAGGTCCTGCTGCGAGGCAAGGCGCCATGGACGATGCACCACGCCTACGCCGACCACGAGACGCTCGTCGACAAGCGCGAGGCGAAGCCGATCGCCTATCCGAAGCCCGACGGGGTGATTTCGTTCGACCGGCTGTCGTCGGTATTCCTGTCCAATACCAACCATTCCGAAGACCAGCCGGTGCACCTGACGCTGAAAGATCCGACGGTGCCGGTGCGCATCAACCTCGAGCGCCATGACGCGCCGGAGCAGCGGTACTGCCCGGCCGGTGTCTACGAGATCGTGAACGACACGGTCGACGGCCAGGCATCGCCGCGGCTGCAGATCAACGCGCAGAACTGCGTGCACTGCAAGACCTGCGACATCAAGGACCCGACGCAGAATATCGTCTGGATCGCTCCCGAAGGCGGAGGCGGTCCGAACTACCCGAACATGTGAAGCGCCCGGCTTCACTGCGAACGACCGAGGCAGGCCCGGAAATGAGTGCACTGACCGATTCCCCCGCCTGGAAAGCACTCCAGGCACACCAGCGCACGATCGCATCACGACACCTGCGCGAGTGGTTCGCGGCGGAACCCGACCGCGCGGCACGCCATTCGCTCGAAGGCGCCGGCCTGTTCGCCGATTTCTCCAAGCACCGGGTCGACGACCGTGCGCTGGACCTGTTGCACCGGCTCGCCGTGCAACAGGATGTCGCAGGCTGGCGCGACCGCATGTTTGCGGGCGAAGCGGTGAACACCGGCGAAGGGCGCGCGGCCCTGCATACCGCGCTGCGCAGGCCCGCCTCGCTGCCGCTACCGGTCGACGGTGCGGACGTGATGCCGGCGGTGGCCGAGGTCCTCGGCCGCATGCGCGTGTTCTCCGATGCGGTACGCAGCGGCCACCGCCGGGGCCACACCGGCCGGCGCTTCACCGACGTCGTCAACATCGGCATCGGCGGCTCGGACCTCGGACCGGCGATGGTCACCGAGGCGCTGCAGCCCTACACCGACGATTGCCTGCGCGTGCACTACGTGTCCAACCTGGACGCGGCAGACCTCGCGGCCAGGCTGGCCAGCCTAGACCCCGAAGCCACGCTGTTCATCATCTGCTCGAAGACCTTCACCACGATCGAGACGATCACCAATGCCGACACCGCCCGGCAGTGGCTGCTCGCGGCACTGGGCGACCCTCTGGCCACCGGTGCGCACTTCGTGGCGGTCAGCACCAACCTCGAAGGGACCCGGCAATTCGGCATCGATCCGGACAACGTGTTCGGTTTCTGGGACTGGGTGGGCGGCCGCTTTTCGCTCTGGTCCGCGGTGGGCCTGTCAGTGATGCTGGCGATCGGGCCCTGCGCCTTCGATGAATTGCTCGCTGGCGCGCGCGCGATGGATGAACACTTCCTGCAGGCACCGTTCGAGCGCAACCTGCCGGTGCGCATGGGCCTGCTCGGCGCCTGGTACACGAACTTCTTCGGGGCTGCGTCGCATGCGGTGCTGCCTTACGATCAGCGGCTGCACCGGCTCCCCGCCCATCTGCAGCAGCTCGAGATGGAAAGCAACGGCAAGTCGGTCGATCGCCAGGGACGGCCGCTCGACCATGCGACCTGTCCGGTCCTTTGGGGTTCACCCGGGACCAACGGCCAGCATGCGTTCTACCAGCTGCTGCACCAGGGCACGCAGCTCATCCCCGCCGATTTCATCATCACCCGCCAGCCGCACCACTCGCACCCGCTGCACCACCGGCTGCTGGTCGCCAACTGCCTGGCACAGACAGAGGCGCTCGCGTTCGGCAAGACCGGCGGCGCGGCGCGTGCCGAACTGGCCGCACGCGGTGTGGCTGGCGACCGCCTCGAACTGCTGACTGCAAACCAGACCTTTGCCGGAAACCAGCCCACGACGACGCTGGTGGTCGAGCGGCTGGATCCGCATGCCGTGGGCGCCCTGGTGGCGCTCTACGAACACAAGGTGCTCGTGCAATCCGCGCTCTGGAACATCAACCCGTTCGACCAGTGGGGCGTCGAACTGGGAAAGAAGCTCGCACTGCGGATTGGCGCCTGCCTGCTGCCTTCGGCCGTGCCGGTCGCAGACCTCGATGTCTCCACCCGGGCCCTGATTGACCGTTTGCAGACGTGACCATCGGGAAAAACCGGCCCCCGCATCGATGCTGGGAGATTCACCCGCGCCCGGCGCGATCGAACCCGCGCTAAACCCGGGCCGCAACCTGCCGATAAAGGAAGTGCCTTTCCCGCCTGGCGCAGGGGGCGCGCTCGCGCACACTGCCGGGCGCGCCCGCCCGGCTTAAGATGTCGCCCTGCCTGCCTTAACCGACGTGTGTATTAGCATCCCGACCATCCACCGCGCGCAGGCCCTCCCTGACAACCAAGCCATGACCGATCTGAACGACCAACCGCGCCGCGTCCTGATCGTCGATGACGACGCTTTCAATCGCGAAATCCTGGTGGAGTTCCTCGACGGCGAAGGCTACAGCCTGTCGACCGTGGCTGACGGACAGGAGGCACTGGTCGCGCTGGCTCGCACTGCCAGCCTTTGCCGATCGCACCGTGAGCCTCGAGTTCGAGCGGCATGGCGACGCCGCCGAGATTTTGATCACGGGCCAGGGCGATGGCTTCGACTGGACGCCATACCTCGAACTCGACCCCACGCGCGCGTTCCATGTGCACGGGCGCGGCATCGCGATCGCGCGCAAGATGAGCTTCCAATCGGTCGAGTACCTCGGCAAGGAAAACCGGGTGCTGGCTTGCCTCGCCCAGCACCGCGCAGCGCCGGCCGCGCCGGCAACCCCTTCGGAGAAGGCCCTTGCCTGAAAAACAGATACTGATCATCGACGATGTGGCGCTCAATCTCAAACTGATGGAGCACCTGATCCGGCGCATACCGGACTGCGCGTCGGTGCTGTTCGAATCCTCCGCCGACGCGCTCGAATGGTGCGCCACCCACGATCCGGACCTCGTCATTGTCGACTACATGATGCCCGCCCCGGACGGGCTGGAATTCGCCGCCCGCTTCCGCCAGATCTCCGGAAAGTCGGACACGCCGATGCTGATGGTGACGGCTAACACCGAACTCGAGGTCCGCTACCGGGCACTGGAAGCGGGCATCAACGACTTTCTGAACAAGCCGATCGACCGCACGGAGCTGCTGGCGAGGGCGGGCAACATGCTGCGCCTGCGCGACGCGCAGACGCAGCTCAAGGGCCGCGCGGCGTGGCTGGAGACGGAAGTGCGCGCAGCCACGGCCGAGATCGCGGCGCGCGAACTTGAGACCATCGTTCGGTTGGCGCGTGCCGCAGAGTTCCGCGACCCCGAAACCGGCGCGCACATCCAGCGAATGGCCAACTGTTCGCGGCTGATCGCCCGGCAGATTGGCCTTTCGGAACAGCAGCAGGAAATCCTGCTGCTGGCCGCACCGCTGCACGATGTGGGCAAGCTGGGCACTCCGGATCGCATCCTTCTCAAGCGCGGCAAGCTGGAGCCGGACGAATGGGAGGTGATGAAGCAGCATGCCACGATCGGCTACGAGATCCTGCGCGAGAGTGCATCCCCGGTGATCCAGGCCGGCGCGGACATCGCCTGGTCCCACCACGAGAAATTCGATGGCACAGGGTATCCGCGCGGCCTCACCGGCGATTGCATTCCACTGTTCGGGCGCATCGTCGCCATTGCAGACGTGTTCGACGCGCTGACCTCGGCCCGGCCTTACAAGCGCCCCTGGAGCGTGGAGGAAGCCGTTTCGTACATGCGCGAACAGGCTGGCCGGCACTTCGACCCGCGCCTGCTCGATGCCTTCTTCATGGTACTGCCCGACGTGATGGACATGAACGCGCGCTTACGCGACGAGGAGGCCTCCCTCCATTGCGATCCCGACCCGGGCCATGCGGAGAACCTCGTGCCGCCAGGGCTCGTCGGCACTGCCTGATCCAATGCGCGATCGTATCCGCCGGATGTCATGGCTGCTGCCGACCCTGCTGGTCGGCGCGCTCGCGATCAGTCTCCTGGTCGTGATCGTCATGCGCACGAGTGCGGCAGAAAGCCGCGCAGAATCCGTTCATGTCGCCCTGCTGGGGCAACTCGCCGAGAAGCGGGCCTTGGCGCTCGATCAGGCCGCCGGCGATGCCGCGCGGTCGCAAACGATACTGCAGCAGGCGATCGAGTTTCCGCGCGTGCTGGACGCCCGGCTCTGGCGCTCGGACGGCACGCTGGTGTCGCGGGCCGTGCAGACGGCAGCGGATACTGGCGTACCGGACTTCCGCCCACCCCCGACCCGCGCACCTGCGGTCATCGTGCCCGCGTCCGGCGGTCGACAGGCAGCCAGCTCGGGCGGCCAGCGCGGCACGCCGGCGAACCTGTGGCATCCGGTCACCGGCAAGGCATTCGACGGATGGCTGCAGCTGGTGGTGGACCGCGAACAGGTCGACAGCGTTTATCGCGAGCACCTGATACAGGTGGCGCTGATGTCCGCAGCCGTCGGGCTGCTGGTGTGGCTCTGCGTGCTGGGCGTGACCCGTCGTACAAAGGAAGCACTGGAGAAGATCAACCGCTTCGCACTGGAGCTGGATGGCTCCGGCCGTCAGTTTCCGGCCGACCCCCGGAACGTGGAACTGCATGGCCTGGTCGACGCACTTAACCATGCCTCGGTCCGGCTTTCTGAACAGCAGCGCGTAGCCGAGATCAACGAACGCGAACTGCGCGCGCTGACAGGAAACATCCCGGGCGTGGTCTACCGCTGCCTGGCCGATTCCGAGATGACGATGGAACACCTGAGCCAGGAGTTCGAACGACTGACCAACTATCCGGTCGTCGAGCTGATCGAAAACCGCACGCGCAGCTACGCGAGCATCGTGCATCCGTCCGACATGGACAAGTTGCGCAGCCTGATCGGAAACGCGATCGAGCAGCGGCGCCCGTTCGCAGCCGAGTACCGCCTGCGCGCGGCAGATGGCAGCACGCGCTGGGTACTCGACAAGGGACAGGCGGTCTTCAACGAGCGCGGCGAGTTCCTGCACCTGACCGGCGTGATCATCAACGACACGGCCAGGCATTCCGCGATCATCGCCCTCGCCCGCAGCGAGGCGCGCCACCGGAGTCTCGTGGAGAACCTGTACGAGGTGGTCTGGCAATCCGACACCCAGGCAAGAGTGAGCTTCGTCAACCGCGCCTGGTTCCAGGTCACCGGTCATCAGCCCGAGGAACTGGTTGGCCGGCGCCTGTTCGAACGGATCGCGGAGGCCGACCGGCCAGCGGCGATCCATGCGTGGCGGCGGATGCTGTCCGGCACCGACGGGGTCGCGCAATGGCAGGCCCGTATCGAGACCGCTTCCGGCGAGCTGCGCTGGGGAGAATTCACGGCGCGGCTGACCGTCGATGCCGACGGAAAGACGAACGGCGTGGCGGGACTGCTCAGCGACATCCACGAACGGACACTGCTCGATACGCGGCTGCGGGAAGGCGAAGAACGACTGCGCGAAAGTCTCGAGCTGTCGCGCCAGCTGCTTGAAGCAATGCCGCATCCCGTCTACTACAAGGATAGAAACGGCCGTTTCCAAAGCGTGAACCGCGCATGGGAGACCTTCTACGGGCGCGGACGTGACACGGTGGTCGGGCTGACCAGCAGCGACCTTTGGCCATCCCAGGCGGCCGACCTGATCGAAGTGCGCGACCGCGAACTGCTCGAGGGCGGCGCGGCATATCAGGCATTCGAGACCGAGCTGACCAATGCCGCCGGGGAGCAACGCGCCATGCTGTTCTCGAAGGCGGTGCTGACCTCCTCCACGGAGGAGCGTACCGGCCTGATTGGCGTGCTCACCGACATCACCAGCAACCGCAATACAGAGGCCGAGCTGCGCAAGCTGTCCCTC
>CAMDXD010000135.1 GCA_945877995.1 Bordetella parapertussis | reverse complement strand
CAGCGCGCGCTGCTGGCACGGGTGCTGGCGGTGCAGGCGCCGGTGGTACTGCTCGACGAACCGACCACCCACCTCGACGCACCGCACCAGCGTGCAGTGCTCTGCTGCATCACGGGGCTGGTGCGGCAGCAGGCGGCGGTCGCCGCGGTCCTGCACGACCTCACGCTTGCGCTGGCCGCAGACCGTGTAGTGGTGATGGACCAGGGACGCATCCGTGCCACCGGGAGCCCCGGAGACCCCGCGCTGCATGCGGCGATCGAGGCCGTGTTCGAACAGGCGATCGTCATCGAGCCGATCGGCCGCACCGGCGCCGACGGCACCGCCAGCACCGCCGGCACGCGCTGGGTCGCAGTCCCGGCGCCCTGATGTGTCGTACTGACGTGTCGTACTGACCCGGCGCCCGGGTCAGTCCACCGCCACCTTCAGGTACGACGAGCGCCCACCATCGGCCGCGATCGTCGTGCCGTTCACCATGCGCGATTCGTCCGACCCGAGGAACACGGCGATGGCCGCGATGTGCTCCGGCTCGCCGACCGAGAACGGATAGAGCTTCTGCATCGTGATGCGCGCCTTGGCGGCCGGCGACGGGTTGTCGGAGAGCAGCCAGTCCTTGTTCTCCCAGCGCGCGATCGACCGCTCGGTGCGCACGATGGCCGGGGCGATCGCATTGGCGCGGATGTTGTACCCGACGTACTGCGCCGCCAGCGTCTGCGTGAACGACACGATGCCGCCCTTGGCCGCGGCATAGGCCGGCTTCTCGGAGCCCTTCAGCCCCAGGTGCGACGAGAAGTTGATGATCGATCCGCCGCCGGCTGCGATCATGTGCGGAATGGCGTAACGGCAGCACAGGAACGGATGCAGCAGGTTGAGCGCCATCGTCCGGTGCCAGGTGTCGATATCCATCAGGTGCACCGGACGGTCTTCCTGCAGTGAGCCGCCGGCGCAGTTCATGATCACGTCGAGCCGGCCGAACGCCTCGACCGTACGCTCGACCGCATGCTTCACCTGCGCGTCGCTCGTCACGTCGGTGGGGATGAACAGCGCCTCGCCGCCTTCGGCACGGATCTGCGCCTCGGCAGAACGGCCGGCCTCTTCGTTCAGTTCGAACAGCGCAACCCTGGCACCTTCGCGCGCGAACGCCCGCGCGGTCGCACGGGCGATGCCGGCACCTGCGCCGGTGAGGAAGGCAACCTTGCCCGACATTCTGGCCATGACGACTCCGGCGCGCGCTGCGAAAGGAAGCAGCGGATTCTACGCGCAGGCTCCGGCGGGACCGATGCTAGACTTTCATCGATGAAGACGCGCCACGTGCCTCTCCACAGGACCGGCCACAGCAGCCGACGCGCCGCCCGCCTGGCCGCCATTGTCGGCCTGTTCGCGCTGTGCGGATGCGCGACCGTCGATCGCGGCGCGCCGAAGGCTGCGGGCGGTCCGATCGAGATCCAGGACCGGCGCCAGCGGCTGGTGACCCTCGCGCTGCAGGAGTGGACCCTGTGGGGACGGCCACGTATCGAAGCCTCAGGCAGGAGCCTCGGCCGGCCGGATCCTTCGGCATCGACCGCACCGACGGTTCCGCGCAACGAACATGAGCCCGACTACACCAGCCGCGTGCTGATGTACTGGTTCGTGCTTCGCGGCAGCGACTTCGCGCCGCAGCGCGCGCTGCTCGCGGACGGATCGCTGACCCCATGGTCCGCGGTATTCATCTCGTTCCTGATGCACGCCGCCGGCATCCCGCGCGAGGTGTTCCCGCCCAGTGCCCGGCACTGGGACTACATCAAGCGCGCGCACGACTTCCCCGACCCGTCCGGCTTCGAGGCGCTGGATGCGACCCGCACCGCGCCCCGGGTCGGCGATCTGATCTGCGCGACGCGTTCACGGACGACCGGCGTGGTCACCACCTTCGCCCAGCTCGCCAGCGACGCCAGCCGCGGCACCTACCACTGCGACCTGGTGGTGCGCGTGTCCCCGGGGACGCTCGGTGCGATCGGCGGCAACGTTCGCGACGCGGTCACCTGGACCGACGTGCCGCTCGATGCTGGCGGGCGGCTGCGGCCGACCGCCAGCCGGCCCTGGCTGGTGGTGCTGCGGAACAACCTGCGCTAGGCTGGCCGGCGCATCACCAGATCATCCCGGCGACCGCCACCAGGGCAACCCCTGCGATCGCCCAGGTCAGCCGGACCGCGCGCACCCGGTTGAGTTCGACGCGCCGGACCATCTGCGTGTTCTGCTCGGCCAGCTCGCGGATCAGTTCGGCCGACGCCAGCAGCTGGCCGTGCAGGTCGGCCACCGTCGCATCGAGGGCATCGATGCGCGCCTGGAACGCCTCCGGCGACCGGTCGTCGCGCGGCCAGGCCGACGCCCCGGCATCCACCGGTGCCTGCGCAGGCTGGCCGGCGACGCTGCTCCAGAGCTTCTTCGCACCGTCAGCGACCTTCGGCGCATTGCGGATCACGTCGGACCACGGCACCGCCTGCAGTACGGTCAACCAGCTGATTGGCATGTCGATGGTCCCTTGTCGGTCATTCCGCCTTGATGCCCGCCGCCTTCACCACCTTGGCCCAGGTGGCGATCTCGGACTTGATGAATGCGCCAAACGCCTGCGGGTCGAGGATGGCCGGCTCGAAATCGTTCTGCAGCATCCGCTCTCGGGTGGCCGGCAGCTTCACGATCTGCTCGATCTCGCCATACAGCCGCTGCACGATCTCGCGCGGGGTACGCGCGGGTGCCACCACGCCGTACCAGACCTGCGCGGACATCGCCGGGCCGCCGCCTTCGGCGATGGTCGGCAGGTCGGGGGCACCGGACACCCGCTTCGGGCTGGTCACGCCCAGCGCGCGCAGCTTGCCAGTCCTCACGAAGGGGATCGCACCGGGCGTGGATGCGAACGTGAACTCGATCTGGCCCGCGATGACGTCGGTCGTGGCAGGGCCTGCACCCTTGTACGGCACATGCACCGCGTCGATGCCGGCGAGCATGCGGAACATCTCGGTCGCCAGGTGCGCCGCCGCGCCGGGCACCGCGCCGTAGTTGAGCTTGCCCGGGCGCGCCTTGGCGTAGGCGATGAACTCCTTCACCGACGTGACCGGCACCGACGGGTTCACCGCCAGCACGAACGGCGCGGTCGCCACCAGCGCGATCGGCGCGAAGTCGCGTACCGGATCGTAGGGCAGCTTCGCAAACAGGCTCACGTTGTTGGCAAGCGGGCCCGAGGTGCCAGCGAACAGCGTATGCCCGTCGGGCGCGGCCTTGGCCGCGAGGTCGGCGCCGATGTTGCCGCTCGCCCCGGGCCGGTTGTCGACCACGACCGGCTGGCCGAGCCGCTCCTGCAACGGCGTGGCGACGAGGCGGGCGAGGATGTCGGTCGGCCCGCCAGCAGGCAGCGGCACGATCATCCGGATCGGGCGCGTCGGATACGGGCCGGCCTGCGCCAGTGCCTCCACCGCCGGGAACGACAGCGCAACGCAGCCCGCGGCCACCGTTGCACGGAACCGCCGGCCGTCAAGCATGGCCAGAACCTGCATCTCATGATGCTTCATCGAATAGTCCCTTCCGTTCATCCGTGCCTCGCTGCAGGTTCTATCGCGCATCGAACTCGAACACGACGATCTCGTGGTCGTCGAGGCGGTCCACCACCACTTCGGCGCGTCCATCGCGCATCACCGATACCAGAGCCGTCTCGCTCGATGCCAGCCTCACCGCGCGCGGCGGCTCGCCACCGTCGCAGCGCAGCGACACCAAGATACCCGACACCGGATGGATGGCGGTGCCCGGATGCCGCCAGCCGGTGCTCAGGTGCTTGCCCACCGGGAAGTTCACCAGGTGCACCAGGTCGCGGCGCCCGCCCGGCGTCGCTTGCCGCATGTGCGTCGCGTCGACATGGTCGGGGGCGTCGATGCGCACCTCGCGCCCGTCGCCGATCGCCCACGACACGGCATTGGCCAGCACGCGGCCCAGGTCCGGAAAGCCGTAGTGGTAGAACAGTGCATCGATCTGGTTGGCGAAGTACACCACCCGCCCGGCACCGAAGCTGCCGCGCAGCGCGACCGGGATGTCGGTGCCGCTGCCGATCGCGCTGTACTCGGGGATGCTGATCGTCGCGCCCGAGTGTGCGATCACCGGCGGGATCAGCGTCAGCGGCACTTCGCGCCCGGCGGCCGGGTCGACTTCCAGTTCCACCAGCGCGCCATCGTTGGGCAGCAGGTCGGTGTCGCCGATGCCATCGAGCAGCGGATCGTCCCGACGCTCCAGCTTCGCGTACGAAGACTTCAGGTCGCGCCGCACGCCGGTGCGCCGCGCACCGAGCAGCGCATCGAGCGCGGGCCGGTCTGCCGGTTCGCCATGGGCATCGTAGCGGCCGGTCTCGAAGCTGCAGACCAGCGAGCCGCCGTCCCTCACCCACTCGACGAGCAGGTCGATCGCCGCGTCGCTCAGGCAGGCCGCGTTCGGCAGCACGAGCGCGCGGTAGCGGCCGAGCGTCGCGGCATCCAGGAACTTGTCCGACAGCATGTCGAACGGGATGTGCGCCTCCTGCAGCGCGCAGTAGGTGCCGCGCACCGGGTCGAAATAGCGCGCACCGGGCTTGTCGCGGCCGTAGTTGTCCTGCGTGTATCGGGAGAACACCACCGCCACCTGCGCGGCCGAACGCGCACCGTCGAAATAGCCCTCCCAGCGCGCCAGCCGGGCGAACACCTCGCGCATCGGCGCAAGCGAACGGCGGTCGAACAGCGGCGAATAGCCGCCGTTGATGTGCAGCCAGCTCGACACGCCGTTGGCGAACTGCTGCGCGATCCACGCCCGGTTCTCCGCCTCGGGGGTCGCCGACAGCCGCCACCACGGATAGAAGTAGCTCACCGTCATCCAGCGCGGCCGGTCGGGCCCGAGCGAGGCGAGGTACTTCGCCTGGATGCCCGGCCACCAGGGCGCGGTATTGCGCCGCTGGCATTCGAAGGTCAGCACGTCCTGGCCGTCGAGCCAGTAGTCGATGTCCCAGCCACCGATCTGGATGGTCTCGAGCGACTCCATCAACTGCACCGCCGAGATGAAGATCGCCTTCGGATTGGCCGCATGGATCGCGTCATGCATCAGCTTCACCCAGTCGGCGATCTGCCGGTAGCGCCATTCGTTGAACGTGCGCCAGACGGGGTTCTCCCAGTCTTCCTCGAGCGGGATCGCCTCGCCGGCATGCGCACGGAACGAGGCCTGGCAGGAGGCGCAGTAGCAGATGGCGGTGTCCCACGCCCCGAACTTGCCGGCGTTGTTCCAGATGCCGTCCACCGGGTAGCGGGTCAGTATCTCGGTGACGACCTCGGCCATGCGGCTGCGATAGTAGGTGCCGCTCGGGCAGGTCACGTAATGATCGCTGACCTCGCACAGGTTGCCATCGCGGTCGCGCGTGAACCACTCGGGATGGATCTCGGCCAGCGCCTTCGGCGCGCAGCTCGGATCGATCCGTGCCAGCACATGCATGCCTTCGCGATGCGCGACCGGCACGATCTCGTCGAGCAGGTCGCGCGAGCCCAGGCCGCTGCTGATCCGGTGGCCGTCGATCTGCGTCTGGTAGAACGCGACGATGCCGCCGCCGCTGATGCAGAACGCGGTGGCGGAGAACTGCTTGGCATCGGCCACCAGCGCCTCGGCGTCGATGCGCGGCTCGTCGCCTTCGCGCAGGTTGATCAGCAGGACCCGGTTGGGTCCCTGCCACCAGGGTCGTTCCTGTTCGGTCATGCCGTCTCTCCGGGGGTGGCCGGTCCGGCGGCCACCGCTCGCGCGTCGGTGGTGCGCGTCACTGATGCCGGTGGCCTCGCGCGGTCGGATCATAGCGCCGGACGCCGGCGACAGGCAGGCGGCGGCAGGCCTGACTTGCCCTGCAGCGCCCTGCACCGCATAATTTTCCGATGATTGATACCGCACGCACGATGCTCCTCGCCGCCTCGGTGACCGTGGCCCTGCCGGCCGCCACCCCCCTGGCCCATGCCCAAGCCTGGCCCGCGCGCCCGATCCGGCTGGTGGTGCCGTTCGCACCCGGGGGTGCCGTCGACCTGAGCGCACGCACCGTGGCACAGGCGATGTCGCCCCGGCTCGGCCAACCGGTGCTGATCGACAACCGCGGCGGCGCCGGCGGCAACCTGGGGGTCGAACTGGTGACCAAGGCGGCGCCCGACGGCTACACGCTGGTGATGGCAACGTCCGGGCAGGTGGCGATCAATCCCCACATGTATGCGCGCATGTCGTTCGACCCGCTGAAAGACCTCGCGCCGATCACGCCGGTCGGCCATGCGCTGAACGTGCTGTGCGTGCACCCGGCCCTGCCGGTGAAGTCGGTGAAAGAGTACATCGCGCTGGCGAAGTCCAGTCCGGGCAAGCTGACCTTCGCCTCCGGTGGCACCGGCGCCTCCGACCACATCGCCACCGAACTGTTCATGAGCATGGCCGGCATCCGGATGACGCACATCCCCTACAAGGGCGGTGCCCCAGCGATGATCGACCTGCTCGCCGGCCATGTCGACTCCGGCTTCTCGACCGTGGCCACCGCGATCGGCCCGATCCGCGCCAACCGGTTGCGTGCGCTCGGCCTCACCTCGTCGAAGCGCTTCGAACTGCTGCCGCAGGTGCCGACCATCGCCGAGGCCGGGCTGCCCGGCTACGAGTCGATCAGCTGGTACGGCCTGTTCGCGCCGGCCGGGACATCGACCGACATCGTGAACCGCATGAACACCGAAGCCGTGGGCGCGCTCCAGGCAGAAGAAGTACGCAAGCGGATGGTCGAGTTCGGCGTGATGCCGGTGTCGAGCAGCCCGGAGGCGTTCGCGACCTACATCGCCGCCGACTCGCAGCGCTGGGGCAAGCTGATCCGCAGCGCCGGCATCAAGGCGGAATGATGCAATCGACAAGGTCGAGCATGCGCATGAAGATACCGGCAATGCTGCTGGCAGCCTCCGCGGTCACCTTCACCGTCGCCACTGGCACCGGCACGGCGCTCGCCGCCACCGGCTACCCCGACAGGCCGGTGCGGCTGATCGTGCCGTTCGCCCCGGGCGGTTCGACCGACGTGCTGGCGCGCGTACTGGGCCAGAAGCTCGGCGAGAAGCTCAGCCAGCCGTTCCTGATCGACAACCGCGCCGGCGCCGGCGGCACCATCGGCACGGCGATCGCAGCCAAGTCGAACAGCGACGGCTACACGCTGGTGCTCGGCACCACCAGCACGCTCGCGATCAACGAGAGCCTGTACCCGAAGCTCGGCTACGACGTCGCGCGCGACCTTGCGCCGATCGTGCTGCTGGCGAAGGGCCCGTTCGTGCTGATGTCCACGCCCGGCCTGCCGGTGGCCTCGCTGAAGGAGCTGATCGCCTACGCGAAGGCGCGGCCGGGCAAGCTCTCGATCGCCTCCTCGGGTAACGGCACTTCCGTGCACCTGTCGGCGGAGCTGTTCAAGATGGTGGCGCAGCTGCCCGACATCGTGCACATCCCGTTCAAGGGCGGCGGCCCGGCCGGTGTCGCGCTGATGGCCGGGGAGGTGCAGCTGATGATCAACGACCTGCCACCGGCGATCGGCCCGATCCGCGCCGGCAAGCTGCGGGCACTGGCGGTGGCAGACAGCCGGCGCTCGCCGCTGCTGCCCGACGTACCCACGTTCGCGGAGGCGGGCCTGCCCGGCTACGAGTCGCTGTCCTGGTTCGGCCTGCTGGCACCGGCCGGCACGCCGGCATCGATCATCACGCTGCTCAATACGACCACGGGTGCCATCCTCTCCGGCGACCGCGACCTTCGTGCACGGTTCACCGAGCTGGGCGTGGAACCGATCGGCGGCGCGCCCGCCCAGCTGGCGGCGTTCGCACGCGAGGAGACGCGCAAGTGGTCGGCGGTGGTGAAGAAGGCGAAAGTCGTGATCGAGGGCGGTTCTTGATGAAGCGACTGAGCGAAGCACAGGCGAAGCAGTACGCGGACGAAGGCTGCACCCACCCGGTACGGGTGTTCAGTGCGCAGAAGGCCGCGCATTACCTGTCCTGCCTGGAGGCAGGCGAGCGGTCCATGGGCGCCGAGTTCAAGAAGGTGCTGCGCACCAAGGCCCACCTGTCGCTGAAATGGGTGGACGAGATGATCCACGACAGCAACGTGCTCGATGCGGTCGAGGACGTCATCGGCCCCGACATCCTGCTCTACAACCTGACCGTCTGGATCAAGAACGCGAACGACCCGTCATTCGTCGGCTGGCATCAGGACTCCACGTATTTCCCGCTCGACCCGGCGGTGCAGGTCACCACCTGGATCGCACTGACCGACAGCGTCGAGGAGAACGGCAGCGTCAACTACCTGCCGGGCAGCCACACGCTCGGCCAGCTGCGCCATGCCGAGGCGCCCGGCGATGGCAGCCTGCTGTCCAAGGGCCAGCATATCGTCGAGCCGGTGGATTCCAGCGTGGTGAAGACCATCCCGCTGCAGCCGGGCGAGATGTCGCTGCACCACACCCGGCTGGTGCACTATTCGGACCCGAATAACAGTTCGCGCCGGCGCATCGGCCTCGGCGTGAGCTACATTCCGACCTCGGTGCGCTGCACCGGCTCGGTCCGGCACACGGCCATGCTGATGCGCGGGGTCGACCGCCACAACCATTTCGACCACGAACCGAGGGTCCGCTTCGACTTCGATCCCGAGGTCACCGCCTTTCGCACCGATGCGGTCGCGCGCTACTACGCTGCCCGCGACGAGCAGGTCGAAGTCCGCACCCGCGAATTCGCGGCAGCCCGCTGAACCAGGAGACACCATGGCATCGATGAAAGGCCGGTTCTGCGTCGTCACCGGCGCATCCACACAGCATGGCATCGGCAACACGATCGCCAAGCGCTTCGCCGAAGCCGGTGCATCGGTGTTCCTCGTCGCCGAAGGCACGAAAGAGCAGCTCGAGACCGCACAGGCCGAGTGCCGGGCCTATCCGGAGGCCGGCACGATCGAGTACGGCCTCTACGATCTTTCCATCGCAGGCAACGCCGAGGCAATGATCGCCGACGCACACAAGCGGTTCGGCCGCATCGACGTGCTGGTGAACAACGCCGGCATCCGCGCGCCGGTCAACTTCGGCGACTACACCCGCGCGCAGTTCGATGCGGTGGTCGGCGTGAACATCGCCACGCCGTTCTTCGCCAGCCAGGCCGTGGTACCGATCATGCGCGCCCAGGGCGGCGGGCGGATCATCCATATCGCCAGCCAGCTCGGCCATGTGACCTACGCGAAGCGCGCACTGTACGGCCTGACCAAGGCCGCGCTGCTGCACCTCACCAAGTCGATGGCCTACGAACTGGGCAAGGAAAACATCCAGGTGAACTCGGTCAGCCCCGGGCCGATCAAGACCCAGCCGTTGATCGACCGCCTGCGCACCGAACCGGAAGAGATGGCCCGCCGCGTCAGCCAGTACGTGCCGCTCGGCCGGCTGGGCGAGCCGGGCGAGATCGCCGATGTCGCGTTCTTCCTCGCCACCGATGCCCCCGCCTTCCTGCAGGGCGAGGACATCTGCGTCGATGGCGGATACATCAACCACTGATGGCCAGCACGGGCGACAGCACCGAGGCAGCCAGTGTCGACGATCGCCTGATCGCGCTCGAGGTCAAGGCAAGCTTCACC
>CAMDXD010000134.1 GCA_945877995.1 Bordetella parapertussis | reverse complement strand
ATCGTCTCGATCTGTCCACGCCCTGCGGGCAGCGCCACACCGCTGATCGAACAGATGCTCGCCAGCACCTTCAGCCGCGCCCCGCAACGCGCGCACGTCTCGATCTCGATGCCGAATGCCCGCTTCAGAACGCGCGCTTTGTGCGGCGGGCGCGTGGGTGGTGCTGCCTGCCTCGCGCGGGGCGCGCATCGAGTTGGCGAAGTCGGCGCCGCCTCCGATTCGCTCGATGATGTAGGGATGCTCGGGGCGCCCGTGTCGAGCCAGTCAATCGGGCGCGAAGGGGGCTGTGGGGTACTGGAATAATGTTCATTCTTTAACGCAATGATGATTCACAGCATTGCTGAAGCGCCCTGCAGCGCACCACGGTGTATACAATCGGTCGTGTACAGAGCAAGATTCGCTGCTGAAACGGTATCCCCGTATACACAGACGGCGAGGATAGCAATGCGCGACATCACTGATATCCAGGCAGTCCGCCTTGGCACGAATCAGCTTGCCGAGTTCGACCAAGTGTTCCTGAATGATGCGCAGGTCCCGAAAGTGCCGATCCGCAGTGCGGACGGCACCAAGTTCAGCGCGGAGGCCGACGTCGCCATCAAGCTGCTGATGGTGGCGGACCGGATGCACCTGCTGAAGGTGTACTTCCGCAAAGGAACCGTAATTCCGAAGCACGTCCACATGGACCATTCGACCATCTGCTGCCTGATGGAAGGACGGTTGCGCGTGCATATCGGCGAGCAGAGTTTCGACGCGAAGCCTGGCGATGTCTGGCAGCACCCGCGCGGCGTGCACCACTACCATGAAGTATTTGAAGACAGCCATGTGATCGAGGTGAAGTCGCCCGCCTCCAAGACCTGGTGACCCGGAGAGCCCTGATGAGCCTGACATCCGAGCGTCTGCTCCCGCCCACGGAGCGGCTGTTCATCCCCGCCGAGGAGATTCCCGCGTTCGAGATCACCCAGCTCGAGGGAAAGCAACTCGACGAACCCCGGACGGTACAGCTGCTCATGGTCACGCCCGACATGCACTGCGTCAAAGTGCACCGGCGGCAGGGCTCGAACGATCCGGCGCACGTGCATGCGGATCACACCACCATCTGTTGCCTGGTGTCCGGCAAGCTGCACCTGATGATTGGCACCGAGCGCTTCCTCGCCGAACCTGGGGATACATGGGTCTACCGCCAAGGGGTGCAGCATCACAGCGAAGCCCTCGAGGACAGCCTCGTGGTGGAGATCAAGGCGCCAGCGTGCAAGACCTGGTGACCCCATGACCGCGCGGATGGGCATCGATATCGGTGGCACCTTTACCGATTTCGCGGTCACCGACGAGACCACCGGAGCGACGACCCTCGAGAAAGTCCTGACCACGCCCCACGATCCGTCGATCGCCGTACTCGAAGGGGTCGACACTCTCCTTCGCGCCGCGTGTCTGCCCATTGGTGCTCTGACGACCATTGTCCACGGCTCCACGCTCGTCACCAACGCGGTGATCGAGCGCAGGGGGGCACCGACGGGCATGCTGGTCACCCGGGGCTTCAGCGATGTACTCGACATTGCGCTCGAACGCCGCTACGACCTGTACGACCTGCGGTTGCGCTTCCCGACGCCGATCGTGCCCCGAGCCTGCCGCCGGGAAATCGACGAGCGGATACGCGAAGACGGTCACGTACTGCTGGCCCCCGACGCCGCGCAGGTAGAAGCCGTCGTGCGGGAACTGGTCGACCAGCACGCCGTGCAGGCTATCGCCGTCTGCTTCCTGCATTCGTTCACCAATCCCGCGCATGAACTGGCGGTGGCTACGATCATCCGGGAGCGGTTCCCTGCCTTGCATGTCTCCACCTCCGCCGATGTACTACCTTACATGCGCGAGTACGAGCGCTGGACGACGACAACGATCAACGCTTTCGTGCAACCCGTGGTCGACCGATACCTGTCCCGGCTGGAGGACGGCCTGAAGGAACGAGGCTTCACCGGGGCATTCCATGTGATGACGTCAAGCGCCGGCACCGTGACCGCCAAGATGGCCCGTCGCTATCCGGTCCGCATGCTCGAGTCGGGCCCGGCGGCCGGGGTGTACATGGCGGCACATCACGGGCGCACGTTGGGTATTCCCAACCTGCTGTCGTTCGACATGGGCGGCACGACGGCCAAAGGTGCGATCGTGCGTGGCGGCCGCCTGCACAAGAAGTATCAACTGGAAGTGGCGCGGGTGCACGAGTTCAAGACCGGCAGTGGCCTGCCGGCCTGCGTACCGGTGGTGGATATGATCGAGATCGGCGCGGGCGGCGGCGGGATCGCCGAAATCGACGATCGAGGCGTGATCCGGGTCGGCCCGCGAAGCGCAGGCTCGGCTCCGGGCCCGGCGTGCTACCGGCGCGGCGGCGCGGACCCCACGCTGACCGATGCCAATCTGTCCCTCGGTTTTCTCGACCCCGACTATTTTCTCGGCGGGGCGATGGTGCTCGACCCGGCAGCAAGCCGGACGGCGATCGACATCGGTCTGGCAACGCCGCTCGGTATCGACATTCCCCGCGCCGCATGGGGCATCCATGAAACGATCAACGAGGACATCGCGCGCGCGTTCCGCGTCCATGCGTCCGACATCGGCTTCGACTACCGCAATTGCAGCATGATCGCATTCGGGGGATCGGGACCTGCGCACGCGGCCCGCGTCGCACGCAAGCTGCGCATCCCTCGCGTGATCTTTCCATCCGGATCGGGTGTGATGTCCGCGATCGGCATGCTGGTGTCGCCAATCTCCTATCAACTCGCCCGCACCGGACGGGCGCGCCTCGCGGCGCTTGACCCGATGGCGTTCGTCGCGCGCTTTCGCGCGATCGAAGAAGAGGCCCGGGCCGTGCTCTGCGGTGCGGGCATCGACCCGGCCAAAATCTGCATCGAGCGTCATCTGGACATGCGTTATGCGGGTCAGGGCTATGAAGTCGAGGTCCACCTGCCGTCCCTGGACGATCCGGCGGCCGTGTTCGAACAACTCCCTCGGCTTTTTGCAGAGGCGTATGCGCGCGTGTTCTCACTGAGCTACCTCGATGAGCCGATCGAGATACTGCACTGGAAGGTGGACCTGAGCAGCGCGTCGCCCGACTTCGACAATCGATGGAGCCTGCGTGCGCGCAAGCCTCCGGGCGACGCACGCAAGGGGTCGCGCAATGCCTACTTCCCGGAGGCCGGGGGCTATGTCGACTGTCCGGTCTACGATCGCTATCGGCTCGACGTGGGAACCGTGATCCACGGCCCGGCACTGGTAGAGGAGCGCGAATCCACCTGCGTGCTCGGAGTGGGCGACCGGGCCTGGATCGATGAATTCGGCAACATGGTGGCCGACGTGATGCTCCCAGGCGCTACGCCGTCCGCGGTAGCGGCCGTCGCGGCAGGCAGCGCACTCGCGGAGGCAGGAACAGTATGAGCCCGCATCCGGCAGGCGCCATCGATCCGGTGAGCCTCGGCATCCTCTGGGACCGGCTGATCTCGATCACCAACGAGATCGTACAGACGTTGGTACGCACCTCGTTCTCCTCGGTCGCGCGCGAGAACTACGATCTGTCCTGTGTGCTGTTCGATGCACGCGGACGCAGCCTTGCGCAGGGCGCGATGAGTGTGCCGGTGTTCATCGGCACTGCACCGCTGACGATGCAGCACATGCTCGCCCGGTTTCCGTCGGCCTCCCTGGAGCCCGGGGACGTGATCATCACGAACGACATCTGGATGGGGACCGGACACCTCTGGGACGTGAACGTGATGCGGCCTGCGTTCCGCCATGGAAAGGTCGTCGGTTACGCGATGAGCATCAGCCATCTGCCCGACATCGGGGGGCGGGGGTTCTCGGCGATCAACGCCAACATGTATGAAGAAGGCCTGCAGATCCCGATCACGAAGATCATCCGTGCAGGCGTGCTCAACGCCGATCTGATCGAGCTCATCCGGATGAACGTCCGCGTCAGCGACCAGGTGATCGGCGACCTGATGGCCAACATCGCGGCCACGGACGTGGGTTGCCGTCAGTTGGTGGAGTTCATGGACGAGTACGCACTGGACGATCTGGAAACCCTGTCGGACATGATCATCGGGCAGTCGGAGCAGGCGATGCGCAAGGCCATCCGGGCTATCCCGGACGGCGTCTACCGCAACACGATAAAGGTCGAAGCCTTCGACACGCCGGTGACGCTAGGCTGCACGTTGACCGTAAAGGGTGACACCGTGCAGATCGACTTCGCCGGCAGCAGCGGGGTCGTACCAGCCGCGATCAATGTACCGCTGTGCTACACCCGCGCCGTCGCCACGTACGCGATCAAGTCGCTGATCCTTCCCGCAGTGCCGAACAACCAGGGCTCGGTCGACCCGATCAAGGTCGTGGCACCCGCTGGATGCGTGCTCGACGCCCAGCCGCCCGCGGCGACCGGCGCGCGACTGCTGGTAGGTCATTTTGTGGTGCCTCTGATCTTCGGAGCGCTGGCCAACGCACTGCCCGATCTCGTGCAAGGCGATCCAGGGATGATGAACATCCTGAACTTCGTCGGTAACGATCGTGAAGGCCGCCCGTTCACGACGCTCTTTTTCTCCGCCGGAGGGTTCGGCGCATTGAACGGGCTCGACGGCACGGCTGCCACGCCCGCGCCATCGAACATGATGGTGATGCCGACCGAAACCTGGGAAACGATGACCGGGATCCGAGTGCTCTCACGTACGCTGCTGCCAGACTCCGGGGGGCCGGGCGAGCACCGAGGGGGCCTCGGCCAGCGCATCGTGCTCGCGAACGAGACCGGCGGTCCGGTCACCGTCTTTGTCATGGGCTGCCGCACCGAGTACCCAGCCCAGGGGGTGCGCGGCGGGGGCTCGGGCGCCCTGCGCCAGTTCCTGCTGAACGGAGTACCCGTCCACCCCAAGGGGCGCCATACATTGCAACCCGGTGACCGGCTGGAATTGCATGAAGCGGGCGGCGGCGGCTACGGCGATCCTGCGTCGCGCGATCGGCACGCGATCGAGCGTGACCTCGAGGAAGGATTCGTCACGGCCGATGGGGCCGCTCGGCACTACGCCTACGTTGCAGTCGGGACCGCGCGCACGTGACCGTCTACCGCACCCGTCGGGTCGCTCGCGCGCCGCAGCAGCGCGAGCTTCGACGCGCGGAAATGCGCACGCAGGATCGAGGCGGCCCATTCGCCATCACCGGCGGCGAGCGCGTCGATCAGGTCTGCGTAGCGCTCGAAGCCCCGCTTCCAGTCGGTGTCCTGGAAACCGTGCTGGGCACGCTGTACAAGGGGCAGGAAGGCGGTCTGCTGCATCAACGTCTGCAGCCACGCGTTGCCCGCCGCACGCAGGATGACGTCATGGAACTGAAGGTTGAGCCGCGACACCTCGGTCAGATAGCCCGCAGGCCGGCGCCTGCCCAATCCCGCCATGGCCTTGTTCAGCGCCTGCAACTGATCCAGGTCCGTCCGGCGGATGCCGGCGGCCGCCAGCCGTCCGGCCATGGCAGCCAGTTCAGCCCGTACGTCGACCAGGTCGCCGAGGGATCGTTCGGACCAGACCGCGACGAAGGCGCCCCGGTTGGGACGGAACTCCACATACGCTTCGGCCGCCAACCTGCGCAGTGCTTCGCGCACGGGGGTTCGACTCACTGCCAGCCGCGCCGCCAGGTCCTCTTCTCGAAGATGTACGCCGGGCGCCAGGTCGCCGGTCAGAATGCGGCTTCGCAACGCCTCGTAGGCTTTGTCTGTTGTCTTGGCCATTCACAAGATTGTACTTTCGCCTCTCCATGAAAGGATAAGTCCGTGACAAAGACATCCGCAGCCTTCGCCGTACTCGCGTTTCTCTCCGGGGCAACCTCCGCACAAGACTTCCCGGCAAAGCCGGTGCGTCTGCTGGTCGGGTTCACGACGGGAGGGGGTGCGGACACCACCGCCCGGGTGTTCGGGGAACGACTCGCCGACCTGTGGAAGCAGCCGGTCAATGTCGAGAACCGACCTGGTGCGGGAGGCGCAATCGCGGGGGAGGCCGTGTTCCGAGCGACGCCCGACGGTCATACGCTGCTCGTACCGTCGAACACCCATGTGATCACCCAGGTGGTGACCCCGAACCTGAGCTTCAATTTCGCGGATCTCACGCCGCTGGCCATGGTGACCAATGCGCCGATGGTGATCGCGGTCAACCCCACACAGGTCAAGGCGCGTGACCTGAAGGAGTTCACCGCCATGCTGCGCGCGGCCCCGGGCAAATATGCTTACGCGAGCTGCAACATCGCCAGCACCCCGCACTTCGGCATGGAAATGTACAAGCACGCACTCGGCCTGAATGCGCTGCACATTCCGCACAAGGGATGCGCACCCGCGGTGACCGATGCGGTTGCGGGCCAGATCGGAATCGTCGTCACGGTGTTGCCGACGGCTCTCTCGTTCATTCGGGCGGGGCGGCTCCAGGCGATCGCCCTGATCGACGCCGAGCGTTCGCCGTCCGCTCCGGAAATCCCGACCCTGCGTGAATCGGGCATGCCGGAGCTGCGCGAAATGTCCCTTCAGAGTTACTACGGCTTCGTGGCACCGCCCGCGCTGCCGCCCGGCCTGGCCCAGAGGATCGAGGGCGACGTGCTCAGGGTCGCCGCGATGCCCGACGTGCGCAAGCGCCTGGAAGGTGCCGGCATGGACATGTTCGTTCTCAACGCGAAGCAGATGCACGCGCTGGTTCGAAGTGATCTGACGAAGCTTGCGGCGATCGCCAAGGCGGCCAACATCAAGGCAGAGTGATCAATTGGACGCTGAGGCCGGCCGTGGCGGCGCAGTCCTGATCGATCCATGCCGCTGCGCCCGACGATGATGACCCGCACCCTCACCCGTACCGGCACTGTGTCCTACAGCCGCGACATCATCCGCAAGGCGCTCGCCCTCGTCCGCCCGCAGTTCAGGCTCGACTTCGAGGACGGCATCCATGGGGTACCCCACTGGAGCCGCGTCTGGTTCCACGGCCGACGGCTCGTCATGGCGATGGATGTCAACCCGGCGGTGCTCGCCTGGTTCGCGTTCCTGCACGACAGTCAGCGCCACAACGACGGCTACGATCCGCATCACGGTCAGCGTGCCGCCGACTACGCGGTGCGGCTGCGCCGCGACGGCCAGGTCGGAGAGCTGTCCCCGATCGAGTTCGATCACCTGTGCCAGGCGATGCGCCTGCACAGCGACGGCCACACGGTGAGCGATCCGGCGATCGTCGCCTGCTGGGACGCCGACCGCCTCGACCTGGGCCGGGTCGGCATCACGCCGCGGGCAGACCGACTCTGCACGCCGCACGGGCGCAGGCCCGAGACGATCGGCGCCGCACTCGCCCTGTCGCGCAGGCACTGGCAGGGGCGCAGCCGGTCTGCCGAATAGGGCGGCACACGCGGCGTATCATGACGCCACCGTGCCCCTTCGAGGATCTCCGGAATGAAGCTCAAGGTCGTCAACCTGCCTCGCCTTTTGGGAGAGATGCGATCCGCGGGCCTCGACGCTGCGGTGGTGGCCTCGCCGGAGAATTTCTTCTACCTGAGTGGCTGGAAGATCCAGACGCAGGTGCTGATCCGCGACCGGCTGGCGCTGGGCATCGTCACTGCAGACGGGGCCATTACCCTGGTGGTCTGCAAGAACGAGGAAACCCAGACCCGTCGCTATGCCTCGGTGGAGGACATCCGGACCTATGCCGAGTTCCAGGACTCGCCGATGAAGGCGGTCGCCGAGGTCCTGCAGGAAAAGGGGCTCACGCGGGCGCGGCTCGGTATCGAGCGCAAGTACGTGACGGTCGACTATTTCGAAGACCTGCAGCAGCGCGTCCCGGCCGCGAACCTGGGCGCCTGTGACCGGGCGTTCGATCGGGCGCGCATGGTCAAGACCGCCGCCGAGATCGACGCGCTGCGCCTGGCGGCGCGCGGCACCGACGAGGCGATCGTGCAGGCGTTGCGCAAGGCCCGCCCCGGCGACACCGAGCATTCGCTGGCCCGCACCATGTCCGATACCCTGTTCGAGGTCGGCAAGGCCGAGTTCCGGGACATCACCTGGGGCGTCTCGTCCGGGCCGAACACGATTACCACGCACTACTGGTCCGGCGAGCGGCAGCTCACGCAGGGCGACATGCTCAAGATCGGCGTGCGCTCGTCCATCCAAGGCTACTACTCGCACCTGTACCGGATGGCGGTGGTCGGCACCCCGAGCGAGCGCCACCGCGACTGGTACCAGCGCGCCCGCGATGTCCACTACCGGGCGTTCCAACGCCTGCGCCCGGGGGCGCGTGCCTGCGACCTGTACCAGGCGGCCAAGAAGGACATCGAATCGGTCGGCGGGGCCTACCGCGGATCCCTGTTCGGGCACAGCACCGGTATCGCGCTGCACGAGAATCCGCGCATCCAGCCACAGGACGAGACAGTGCTGGTCCCTGGCATGGTGATCGCTTCAGAACCGCGGGTGGTCGATCCCGACTACTGCTTCTACCATCTGGAGGACCTCGTGCTGGTGACCGAAACCGAGCCGGTCCGGCTGTCCGACCGCTCCGACCTCGACTCGCTGTTCGTCATATGAAGCCCCGTCGCCGTGCCGTAACCGTCGCGCTCGGGTCCATGCTGGCGCTGATGCCACTGGGCGCGCATGCACAGTCGCACCCCTACCCGTCCCGGCCGGTGCGCCTGATCGTGCCTTCCGCCCCGGGCGGCAGCATCGATGTGGTCGGTCGGCTGGTAGCCCAGAAGTTCGCCGAATCGATGGGACAGCCGTTCGTCGTCGAGAACCGGGCGGGGGCCGCCGGCACCATCGGCACGGCCGTCGTCGCGAAGGGCACCCCGGATGGCCACCTGTTGCTGGTCGCCTCGCAGTCGGGCGTGTCGGCCGCCCCCGGCCTCATCCGCAACCTCCCCTACGACCCGTTGCGCGATCTCACGCCGGTGATCCTGATCGTCGATCAGCCGAGCGTACTGGTCGTGCACCCGTCGCTGCCGGTCAAGAACACCCGCGAGTTCATCGCGCTCGCCAAGGCCCGCCCCGACGTGCTGACCTTCGGCTCCTCGGGGATCGGTGCCACCCAACATCTGTCGGCGGAACTGTTCGGGCTGATGACGGGAACACGCCTGCGCCATATCCCCTACAAGGGCGGCGCACCCGCCATGACCGATCTGCTCGGTGGCCAGATCCACTTCATGTTCAGCCCGGCGCCGACCGCCACACCTTATCTGGTGGCTCGCAAGATGCGCGCGCTTGCCACCACCTCGCTGCGCCGGGTCCCGTCTCTGCCCGAGGTACCCACGCTCGATGAGTCCGGCGTGCCCGGCTATGACTTCTCGAGCTGGATCGGGCTGCTAGGGCCAGCCAACCTGCCGCGCGAGATCGTGAGCCGCCTGCATGCGGAGACGTTGAAGGCGCTGGCCGATCCGGTGTTGAAGAAACAGATGTTCGACCTGGGGCTCGACAGCCCGCCGAACACGCCCGAGCAGTTCGCCAAGTTCATTGCGCGCGACATCGCCACCGCCGGTCGCGTGATCGCCGCGGCGCGGATCACGCCGGAGTAGCCGGATCGATGGGACTGCGCCGACCCCCTGGGAGATCTCACTCAGTGACCCGGACTGCGCGCGCCACGACCACGACGGCGCTCGTGGCCGTTGTGCTGTCGGGATTGACGGTGTCAC
>CAMDXD010000133.1 GCA_945877995.1 Bordetella parapertussis | reverse complement strand
CTTGGCCTTGTCGGCGCCGAAGAAAATCAGATCGCCGCTGACCGCGCCGGTGCGCGAGAGCACCGCATCGAGCGCACTGTCGTGCAGATTCTTGACGATGGGCAATTGCAGCCCGTCACGGCCCTTGGCGGCGTCGTTGACCTTGATGTAGGCCAGCCCCTTGGCGCCGTAGATCTTCACGAACTCGGTGTATCCGTCTATCTCGCCCCGGGTGAGCGCCGCACCGCCGGGCACGCGCAGCGCAGCAACCCGGCCACCGGGCGCCGTCGCCGGGCCGGAGAACACCTTGAACGCGACATCGGTCATCACGTCGGTGAGCTCGGTGAGTTCAAGCGTCACGCGCAGGTCCGGCTTGTCGCTGCCGAAGCGGTGCATCGCCTCCTGCCAGCTCATGCGCGGGAACTCGGGCAGGTCGACCGACATCACCTCGAGGAACACGCTGCGGATCATGCCCTCCATGATGTCGTTGATCTCGCGCTCGCCCAGGAACGAGGTCTCGACGTCGATCTGGGTGAATTCGGGCTGGCGGTCGGCACGCAGGTCTTCGTCGCGGAAGCACTTGACGATCTGGTAGTAGCGGTCGAAGCCGGCGACCATCAGCAGCTGCTTGAAGATCTGCGGCGACTGCGGCAGCGCGAAGAACTCTCCGTGGTGCACGCGCGAGGGGACGAGGTAATCGCGCGCACCTTCCGGCGTGGACTTGGTGAGCATCGGCGTCTCGACATCGATGAAGCCCTGCGTATCGAAGTAGCGGCGCACGGCCATCGTGAAGCGATAGCGCAGCTTCAGGTTGGCCAGCATCTCTGGCCGGCGCAGGTCCATCACGCGATGCGTGAGCCGCACCGTCTCGGACAGGTTCTCCTCGTCCATCTGGAACGGCGGGGTCAGTGAGGCGTTCAGGATCTCGATCGACTTCGCGAGCACCTCGATCTGCCCACTGACGATGTTCGCATTGGTCGTGCCGTCGGGGCGCGGCCGCACGCGGCCCGAAATGCGCAGCACGAACTCGTTGCGCACCTTGTCGGCGGTGGCGAACGCCTCGGGGGTATCGGGGTCGATGACCACCTGCACCACGCCCTCGCGGTCGCGCAGGTCGATGAAGATCACGCCGCCATGGTCGCGGCGCCGATGCACCCAGCCATTCAGTTCCACCGTCTGGTCGAGGTGTCTTTCGGAGATCAGGCCGCAGTAGTCGGTTCGCATCGTCGTTCTTCAGTTTGCTGCGGGCCAGGGCTCGCGCTGGTGGGTCGTGGTGGGGACTTCGAGCGGGCGTTCCGAGCGCTCGGGGGCGGGGTTCAGCGGCCGGCCGCAGGCTGTCTCGCCAGGGACGCCTGACCGGCGCCCGGCGTGTCGGGATGTGCCGTGTCGCGCGGTGGCACGATACCCATCGAAATGATGTACTTCAGGGCTTCTTCGACGCTCATCTCCAGCTCGATCACGCGCTCTGCCGGCACCAGCAGGAAGTGGCCAGCCGTCGGATTCGGGGTCAGCGGGATGAATACCCCGACCGAGTCGCCGGGCAGGCGCCGCGCCACCTCGCCGCCGGGTTTGCCGGTCAGGAATCCGATCGTCCAGTTGCCCGGCAGGGGAAACTCGAGCAGCACCGCCTTGCGGAACGATTGTCCGTTACTGGCGAGCAGCGAGTCGGTGACCTGCTTCACGCCGTAATAGATCGAGCGCACGACCGGTATCCGTGCAAGCAGGCTTTCCCAGAAAGCGATCAGCCGCTGGCCGATGAAGTTGGCGGCGACCAGCCCGGTCAGGGTAACGATGGCCAGAGTGAGCAGCACGCCCATGCCAGGGATGTGCGTGCCGATCCAGACCTCGGTACGCCAATCGCTAGGCAACAGCTGGAGTGACTGATCCAGCGTGCCGACCAGGAAATCCATCACCCAGAAGGTGATGCCGATCGGTATCCAGATCAGCAGCCCGGTGATGAAATAGCGGCGCAGGTTCACTGGCGTGCGTCGGTTGCGTACGGCCGTGCGGACGTCACTGCCCGGTCGGCTTGCTGCCGGAAGACGCCGCCGGTGCCGGTGCGGCCGCCGGCGCGGGCGCGCTGGGCGCCGCCGGGGCATCGCCCGAGGCGGCTGGCGCTGCATCCTTCGCGGCGGTCTTCGACGTGTCGGTTTTCGGCCCCGGAACCGAGCTCGCACCGTCGGCAGGCTTCTTGCCGCCGTCGCGGAAATCAGTGACATACCAGCCGGAACCCTTGAGCTGGAATCCTGCAGCGGTAACCTGCTTGGCCAGGCTCGGTTTGCCACATGACGGACAGTCGGTCAGTGGATCTTCGCTCACCTTCTGCAGCACATCTTGTTCGAAGCCGCAGGAGGCGCATCGATAGGCGTAGATCGGCATCGCGCACTCCGGAGAAAAGGGTAAAAAAGGTTAAGACATCGAAGGTAACAATTATAGCTCGCGCGCCGGCAGAATCCGTGCCCGATCGCGATTGCGCTGCCCTTGTCACCGCTTGTGGCGATCCCGCGTGTATGCTTTCCCGTCATCTTCGAAGTGGATAACACCAGATGAAACTGCTGCTGCTGCGCTGGGTGTTCAATGCGATCGGGCTATGGGTTGCCACCGAGATCGTTCCGGGCGTCACCGCTTCCGGCTGGCAGGCCCTCCTCGTCTCGGCGCTGCTGCTCGGCCTGGTGAATGCGCTCGTACGCCCGGTACTGTTGCTGCTGACCCTGCCGATCACCCTCCTCACGCTGGGACTTTTCCTGGTGGTCATCAATGCCATGATGTTGATGCTGGTCGCATGGCTGGTGCCGGGTTTCTACATCGCCGGCCTGTTCTGGTCCGGCATCCTGGCCGCGCTCTGGATGTCACTGTTCGGCCTGTGCACCCAATGGGCCATCAAGGGCTGATGGCGCCGACTGACGACCGACCATGACTGACCTCGCGACCCACACGTCCCCCGCCACCGCCGGCAACCATCATCTGGCCACCCTGCTGGCCCGTGCCCGTGCGTTGCCGCCTGCAGCCACCGCGGTCGCCTGGCCGCTGTCGCGCGACGCACTCGCAGGACCCGTCGATGCGGCAGCCGAGGGCCTTATCGAGCCGTGGCTGGTCGGGCCGGTGCAGGACATCCGTGCGCTGGCCGAGCGCGAATCGCTCGACCTGCGCGGCTGCCGGGTGGTCGACGCGCCCGATCCGGTGCAGGCGGCGATGCACTGCGCGCGCCTCGCCCGCGATGGCGAGGTGACCGCGATCATGAAGGGCAGCCTGCATACCGACGAGCTGATGGCTGCCGTGGTCGCGCGCGATTCAGGGCTGCGCACCGCGCGCCGGATCAGCCATGCGTTCGTGATGGGCGTGCCCGGCCATCCGCGGCTGTTCATCATCACCGATGCCGCGGTCAACATCGCGCCTGACCTCGAAGC
Organism: Bordetella parapertussis; assembly: GCA_945877995.1. Taxonomy (GTDB): domain Bacteria; phylum Pseudomonadota; class Gammaproteobacteria; order Burkholderiales; family CAIKXV01; genus CAIKXV01. The sequence goes on along the minus strand of CAMDXD010000133.1, from coordinate 6,311 downwards.
CAAGCGCGACATCGTGCAGAACGCGATCGATCTCGCCCATGCACTGGGTGTCCCGCTGCCGAAGGTCGCACTGCTCGCGGCAGTAGAAACGGTGACTCCGAAGATGCCGGCGACCGTCGATGCAGCGGCGCTTTGCAAGATGGCCGATCGCGGCCAGATCCGTGGCGGCGTGCTGGACGGCCCGCTGGCATTCGACAACGCCCTGTCTGCGGATGCGGCACGCATCAAGGGGATCGTTTCGACGGTGGCCGGCGAGCCGGACATCCTGGTCGCGCCGGATATCGAAGCGGGCAACATGCTGTACAAGCAGCTCGTGTTCTTCAATGGCGCGTTCGCGGCCGGGCTGGTGCTCGGCGCTCGCGTACCGGTCATCCTCACCAGCCGCGCAGACGGCCGCAGTTCGCGCCTGGCCTCGTGCGCCGTGGCGCGGCTTGCCGTGACCGGCACCTGATGGCAGACGGCGTCCTCACGTTCAATGCCGGCTCGTCCAGCCTGAAGTTCGCGCTGTTCACATGCCGCAGCGGAGCGATCGAGCCCCTGTTCCGCGGCCAGCTCGAAGACCTCGACGAAGATCCGCGGTTCCTGGTTGCCGATGCCACTGGCCGCCGCGCTGGCGGTGGATATCTACCGCCATCGCATCGTCCGCGAAGTCGGCTCGCTGGCACTGGCCCCTTGACCGGCACGCGCCTGGTCGTTACCGCCCCGGCCCTGCCTACCAGCCGCTGGTGCCGGGTTCACCCTTGAAGGGGCCGACCACCTCGGGCGTGACCCAGCCTGCATAGAACCGCCCGGGCTGCGGCAGCACCCGGATTCCATCCACCGTACACGCCATCGGCGATGGATAGAATCCGATCCAGCCGGCGAGGGTGGTGAAATCCGCCTCTGGCGACGGGTAGCTCCAGGCCACCTTCTCGAACACCGCATCCGGCACCACCACCGACCAGTAGCGCGCCTCGCCCTTCCACTCGCAATACGAAGCACCGGGGGCAGCCACCAGGCAGCGCAGGTCGACGTCTGCCGGATGCAGGTAGAAGGTCGGCGGGCTCGCGGTTTCGAGCACGCGCATCGCGCGCCGGGTGCGAGCGACCTCGACTCCGGCAGCGATGATCACAACCTCGCGCGCATCCGGTGCGAGCCGTGGCGGGCGTGGGTAGTCCCAGACCGACTCCTGTCCCGCGTCGGGTTCCAGCGCGAACGCCGGACGGCGGCTGCCGTCATGGGGCCACAGCGGCACCCGGCCGCGCAGGCTCAACGGGCACCGCCGAGCATCAGCAGCGGCGTGATCGCCCAGGGCGCGAATGCGCCGATCGTGAGCGCTGCCGGCACCAGGATCGCCTTGTTGATGAACGAACCGCGGGCGACCGCCCAGACCACCGGCAGTTCACGGGCGGCGGTAACGCCGGTGACCTGCTGCGCATTGAGCGCGAGGTCATTGCCGAGCACCTCGGCGATCTTCTTCGCCGCCAGCTTGCTGAGTATCGCGACATCATCGAGCACCGTGCTGATGTCGTCGAGCAGCGCGAGAAGGCTTGCACCAGGCATCGCCGAAGACTCCCGATGGGATCCGTTCAGGATGGTCGGACCGGTCTGTCGATGATGGCACAGCACGCCGCGCGCCAGTCGATGCGCACGCGTGGCAGACATCGATGGCGGATACGCCACGATCGCTCCGGTACACTGCGCATCGGCCGCCCCGGCCTTCCTCCCACTGCACAGCGGAGCATCGCATCGATGAAAGCCCCTTTCCAGCTCACCGCCCTAGAAGCCCGCCGGCAGATGGATGCTGGCACGCTCACCGCGGAAGCGCTCGCACGCTCCTGCCTGGAGCGTATCGCCGAACGCGAACCGCAGGTCGATGCCTGGCAGCACCTCGCCAGCGACGCCGCGATCGCGCGCGCGCGTGAACTCGATCGCGGCCCGGTGCGCGGTCCGCTGCACGGCATCCCGTTCGGCGTGAAGGACATCATCGACACCTTCGACATGCCGACCGAATACGGCTCGCCGATCTACCGCGGCACGCAGACTCGAAACGACGCGGCCTGCGTTGCACTCCAGCGCGAGGCCGGTGGCGTACTGTTCGGAAAGACCGTCACCACCGAGTTCGCCAACCTCACCCCGGGCAAGACGAAGAATCCGCACGATCCGCGGCGCACGCCGGGTGGCTCGTCGAGCGGCTCCGGGGCTGCGGTCGGCGCAATGATGGTGCCGCTGGCGCTGGGCACGCAGACGACGGCCTCGACGATCCGCCCGGCCGCCTTCTGCGGCGTGGTCGGCTACCGCCCGACCTGGGGCGACCTGCGGCTGTCGGGCGTGCGCGAGGCGGCAGGATCGCTCGATACCCTTGGCCTGATGGCGCGCTCGATCGAGGACATCTCGCTGCTGCGCGACGTGCTGCTCGGCCGTCCCTGGCAGCCGCTGGACGGCGCGCCGCCGAAACCGAAGATCGGTTTCTGCCGCAGCCACCTGTGGGCGCAGATCGAAGCACCCGCAGCCGCACTGCTCGAGGACGCAGCCAATCGTTTGTCCGCCGCGGGGGCGCAGGTGGTCGACATCGACCTGCCGGCAGCCTACGGCGAGGTGCTGGATGCGCACCGCTGGGTCTCAAGCTTCGAATTCGCCCGCAACTTCCGGCATGAAGTGACGCACCACTGGGAGCAGATCAGCAAGCAGCTGCGCGAAGGCCGCCTCAAGGATGGCCTGGGCTGCACCTTCGAACGTTACCTCGACGCGCGCACCTTCCTCGAAGGCCTGCGTGCCGAGTTGCCCGCCCTGGTCGGCGACTGCGATCTGTTGCTTACCGCACCCTGCAACGGCGAGGCACCGATCGGAACCAGCACCACCGGCAACCCCTACTTCTCGGCGCTGTGGACCGCGATGCACGTGCCCTGCCTGACCCTGCCGCTGTTCACCGGCCCGAACGGCATGCCGATCGGCGCCCAGCTGATCGGCAGGCGCAACCAGGATCGCGAACTGCTGGACGCCGCGCGCTGGGTGTCTGCGACCCTCTCCTGAAATCCACGGTCAGGTCTGGCGAATCCGTGTGAATCCGTGAATCCAGGGTCAGGTCATCATTTCGCCGGGATCACCGGCAGCAGGATGTGCGACGGATAGATTCCTCCGGCGTGCAGGGTGTTCTCGGCGCCGGCGTTGTAGTCTGCGTGGTAGTGGGTGTAGGGCGCCGAGCCGATGCCGTCGCGCGGCTGGATATCGACGCGCAACCGGTGTCCCTTCTGCAGCACGATGCAGGTGGGCCAGATCTCGACGTTGCATTCGACGACCTCGCCCGGCGAGAGCCAGAGGCGCTCGTCGTGTGAATGGTACGGACGATGCGGCGTCGACAGCACCGGATCGAGCTTGCGGTGTGAAGCCCGCAACCACCCCTTGGTGAGCGGTACCGGCTGCCCGTGCTGGCCCACCTCTGGCACGTCATTGCCGTCCGGGCCGACGTTGCGCAGCGTCAGCATCAGGTCCATGTCTTCACTGGTGCTCGACACGTAGAGCGTCATCGACAGCGGGCCGGTGATCTCGGTATCCGCGGCCATCGGCTCGGTCTGCACCGACACGCCGAGCCGGCCGCCGCCGCCGTGCGTAGTCGACAGCGACGAGCCCGATGCAACGCCGGCAGAGGTGACGCCGCTCGCCGGATAGCTCACCGACGTTTCCTCAGACGGCAGCGTGTCGATCATCAACCCCTCGACCTCCGCGGCATCGTGCGATTGCCCGCGATCGAAGCGCAGGTACATCTTCTTCCACTGCGTGCGCGCGAGCGGCCACTCGTTCTCGAAGCGGAACGCGTACGGCTTGGGACTGCCGCCGGTACGGATTTCGAGCTTCACCGGCGGCTCGTCCATGATGCCGGTGTCATTGCCCTTCAACCAGTGGTCGAAGAAGCGCAACTGGTCGAGCCGGCCCTCTTCCGAGTGGAACGGATGGAAGTGGGTGCCGGTATGCACCCGAAGCTTCTTGTGCTTCGACTTAGCGCGGGTGAAGCCTTCGGTGTTGCCACGCAGGTGCAGCGCGAACCCGCCCCAGTTACCGGCGCTGAACAGCGGCACCTCGGTGGTTTCCCAGTCGGCACTGCACAGGCGCCAGAACAACGAGTCGAGGTCGTTGCGCATCAGGTTGTAGAGCATGTCCGGCTGGAACGAATCCGGGTTGTAGCCGCGCGGCCGGCCGAGCAGGTGGTGGGCTGTGTGCGTGGCGACCCAGTTGGCGATGAAGCCGAGCGCGAAGATGCCGCCGTGGTAGCACTGGTCGCGGTACTGGTCGGCACGCCCCTCCCAGGGGATGATCGCCTTCAGCGACGGCGGCTTCAGCTTGGCCACGCGCCACTGCGAGCTCGCGTGATACGAGATGCCGCAGGTGCCGATGCTGCCGGAACACCAGTCGCGCTTCGCGATCCACTCGATCGCGTCGTAGAAGTCGAGCGCCTCCTGGTACGAACTGGGCTCGCAGCGGCCATGCGACTTGCCCGTGCCGCGCGAATCGACGCGCACGCAGGCATAGCCGCGCGGGCACCACCACAGCGGGTTCACCGTCTCCCAGTTCATGTGAGGGTTAGCCGCCTCCTCGAGGTCGGCAGGCGGTATCCACAGCTTGTCTTTCTGGTAGACGCTGATGTTCATGATCGCGGGTACCTTGCCGGGCATCGCCGGCCGGAATACGTCGCATGAAAGAATCGTGCCGTCGCGCATCGGCACCTGCACGTCCTTCTCGACGATCATTTCGCACGCCACCGGCTGCGACACCCTGTTCATGACATCGACGCCTGCTGCCACTGCTGCTCCCATGCCGCCCCCCTTTTCGATCGCAGGCTCAGTCAAGCCTGATCTGGTTGTCCTTGATGATCCGAGCCCAGCGTGCGACTTCGGACTTTACGTATGCATCGAATTCCTCGGGAGACCGGCTCGTCGCCACCGGCACCGCCACCTTCGCATACGACTCGACGATCGCCGGCCGTTGCAGCACCTCGACCGTGGCCTGGTACAACCGGTTCACGATCGGGCGCGGCGTACGAGCCGGCAGGAACAGGCCATTCCAGTTGTCGCTGCCGACCCCGGGCAGGCCGAGTTCGCCGAACGTGGGCACGTCCGGAAGGTCGGACAGCCGCTTCGACGAGGTGGTTGCGAACGCCTTCATCCGCCCGGCCTTCACCTGCGGCGTGGTCGACGCGGCATTGGCGATCGAGAAGTGGATCTCGCCGCTGATGATGCTGGCCGCCGACGAGCCAGCACCCTTCGACGGTACGTTGACCATCTTCATGCCGGTACGGCTGGCGAGGTCGAGCATGTCGAGGTGCGAGTAGCCGCCCAGCGGGGTCGAGTAGTTCAGCTGGCCGGGCCGGGCACGCGCATACGCCACCAGCTCCTTGAAGCTGCCCGGCGGGAAACCGGCACCGGACACCAGCAGGTTCGGGATCGCCGCGAGCAGCGTCACGCCGGAAAGGTCCTTCAGCGGGTCGAACTTGAGCGTGCCGGCGTAGAGGATCGGGTTGATCGAGGCGGTCGACACGTTGCTGACCAGCACCGTATGCCCGTCGGGCTGCGCACGCGCGACGATCTCCATCGCGATGTTGCCGGCCGCGCCGGAGCGGTTGTCGACCACCACCGGCTGGCCGATCGCCTCGGCCAGCGTCGGCGCCAGCAGGCGGGCCACGATGTCGGTGCCGCCACCCGGTGCGAACGGCACCACCAGCCGCACCGGCCTCTGCGGCCAGTCGAGCTTCTGCGCGCCGGGCTGCGCATGCGTGGGCAGCGGTGCGACCGCCACCAGCGCCAGCGCACCGATCGCCACGAGCCGGCGCGGCATGCGACGACCTCCGCCAGTGCCGCGCACTGGCCGGGACGGGTTTCCATTCATGGTGCCTTCTCCTGCGTCGGCCCGCCGGTGCCTTTCGTCGAAGGCCATCGCGCTGCAGGCGAAGCGCTGGTGTAACCGCATCCCCGCGCGCAGTCAACCGCACGCGGGCGGGCGGGCTGCAGCGCAATAGGCCCGATGGTGGGGTGATAAACTCATGTACGTTAAAAGCAGTCCGCGGGAGGACCATGAACTTCGACCTGTCTGAAGACCAGCAGCTTTTCCAGGATGCCGTGCGCGGCTTCGCCGAGCGCCATCTTCGCGCCGATGCGCTCAAGCGCGCGCATGCACCCGAGCATCCGGCCGATGTCGGACGGCTGATGGCCGAACAGGGCCTGATGGGCATCACCCTGCCCGAAGCCGATGGCGGCCAGGGTGGCACGCTGCTCGATGCGGTGATCGCCATCCAGGAAGTCGCGAAGGTGTGCCCGCGCAGCGCCGACGTGATCCAGGCC